>ONXX01000039.1 GCA_900321955.1 uncultured Bacillota bacterium
GCACCCGCATCCGCACGAGCCGTCTCTTCTTGCTTTGACCTTGCTGCGTATTGCAAGAAAGGCGATGGCCCACGCGCTCGCATTGACCATTTCAAGCACCAATCCAATACAAATTGCCATGGTGGCGGTGAATCTGAAATCCACAGAATGGCAAAGGAGAAAGTTCCCCGTGTCGTGCCTTGAAGGAACATGTCGATGAAATAAAGTATCATAACGCCGCCGATATTAAAGATCAGCTGCAATAGAGAAGTACGCTTGGCATTGATGGAATCAGACTTCATTCCCGCCAGCATGCCGGTTAAACAGGAACCGATATTGGCACCTAAAGTCAGGTAAATGCCCTGTTCGATGTTGATCAGTCCGTTGACGATCATGGTGATCGCCACCGAAGTGATGACCGAAGAAGACTGGATGAGACCCGTCAATAAGGCACCGACGATAATCAGTAAGAATTCCGAACGGATGGAAGCCAGGAACATCTTGAGGCCTTCCGTCTGGGCGAAACTCTTCATGGAGCCGGACATGATGTTCAATCCGACAAACAACATGCCGATACCGGCTAAGACCTTGCCTAAGAGCTTTTGTTTATCGCTCTTGGCAAACATATTGATAAAAGCACCGACACCTGCCAAAGAGGCAAACAAGACATCCGTATCGATGCCGCCGCCGGAAAACATACCCAAGGCAACGATCTGGCCGGTGATGGTCGTACCGATTTCGCCGCCGAAGATGATCGTGGCTGCCTGATTCAAGGAAATGATTCCCGCATTGACAAAACCGATGGTCATGACGGTCGTCGCACCGGAAGACTGTATTGCCACAGTCACCAGAGCACCGATCATGACACCGATGAGTTTTTTATCCGAAACCTTATAAAACAGCTTTTTCAGCTTATCCGAACTGATCGCCTGCAGGTTTTTGGACATCGTATCGCAAGCCATCAGGAAGACACCCATTCCCGCAAACAGCCGCAGGAGTCCGGTGATGAGTTCAGTGTTGTTCATATATCTACCCTTAAACTTTCCCATCTTTACTCTACGGTAGTCATGTCATAGCCCTGTCCTCATTGGGTAAAATCTATGTAAATTCGTATTTCTCACTTTTGACATACAAAAAACCTTCGCTTATGCGATATAGGTCACAAACGAAGGCTTTTGTTTTGGATTTAACGGTTGACGCTGTCGGTAATCGTCGGAATACCGGAAGACTTGGCGTAATTGTCGACGTTGTCTTTCTTGACTGCGAATTTCACCAAAGCACCCGCACCGCCGATACAGCCGCCGTTGCAGGCCATGCCTTCTACGAAGTTACCCTGCAGGAGGTTTCTCGACTTCTTGAGCATCGCCACACGGCACATCTCGATGCCGTTGCAGGTCTCCGGTTTGAGTTCGATGTCGGAACCAAGTTCCTTCAAGCCCTGAGCCATTGCTTCGGTAAGACCACCGGATCTGGCGTTCGATGTTTTTCGAATCAAAGAGAGCCTGTAATTCCTCAAAGGTCAAAGCCACATCGACCAGACCCTTGACGTCTTCTCGCTGTATCTCGGCCTTTTTCGCCGTGCACGGACCGATGAAGATGAGCTTGCAGTCTTCATCTTCCTCTTTCAGCTTCTTGGCGATGGCACCCATCGGAGAATAGTTGTGGGAGATGTATTGCGCTAAATCAGGGAAGTACTTATGGACATAATCCACGAAAGCCGGACAGCAGGAAGAGAAAAGGAAACCTTTTTCTGCCAGTTCCTTGGCCTCCGAATAGGCGACCATGTCGGCACCCTTGGCCACTTCCACGACATCATAGAAACCTAACTTCTTCAAACCGGTCACGATCTGACCCAGTTTGACTTCTCTGAAGCTGTCGGCAATCGCCGGTGCGATCAGGGCGTAGGTCTTGAATTTCGTGTTGTTCTTGGACTTTAAGATGTAATCGATGGCATCCAGGATAAAGGACTTATCCACGATGGCACCAAACGGACACTGTGACATGCAGGCACCGCAGTTGATGCACTTTTCATGATTGATATGGGCAGCCTGTTCCTCGTTGGCCTCGATGGCCTTGACAGCACAGGCATTCTCACAAGGTCTCTTGCGGTTGATGATCGCCGTGTACTGACAAGCTCTGGCACAGGCACCGCAGTTGACACACTTGGTCTTATCAATATGTGACTGGTGGTTGTTGTCAAAATAGATGGCATCCTTCGGACAGGCATCCTTACAACGCTGGGCTAAACAGCCTCTGCAGGTGTTGGTGACTTCGTAGCCGCCGATCGGACACTCATCGCAGGCGATATCGATGACTTCGATGATGTTGGGATTGGTGCGGTTGCCGCCCATCGCCATCTTGACTCTTTCCTGTAAGATCGCTCTTTCTTTATAGACACAGCAGCGCATCGTCGGTGTCTTGCCCGGAATGATCTTCTTTGGAATATCCAGGACGTTTTCGACTAAAACCTGATCCCAGGCTTCCTTTGCGACTTCGCAAAGGACCTGATACTTCAGGTAATCGATCTTGGTCTCAAATTTATTGTTCCTCATACAAAGCCTCCAATTCTTCTTCGCTCATAAAGATCAGGCTGTTTAAGAAAGCACTTTGTTTCTTGATGCCCTTGACCGATTGGGAAGCCGCTAAGATCGGCAGCCAGTCTAAGATCTCCTTGATCGAACAGTTGCTGGTCTTGGCAAACATATCAATGTATTTTCTTGCCTTTCTTTTATCATTGTTTACCAGAAACATCATATAGGTTCTGGCTGCATCTGCCTCCGCATTACCCTGGGTGGCATGATACCAGTCAATGATGTAGGCCTTGCCGTTTTTATCGACGATGACATTATTTGGCTTGTAGTCGCCATGCAGGACGCAATTGTGACGCGGCATTGCCTCGACGCGGTTGTGCAAGTCATAGCGAAGCGTAGCCGAAAGCTCGGTGTGGGCAATCTTGCCGTTCATTTTATCCCGGTGCTTGGACATCTTCGGGATTCTGAGCTTGTGCATCTGTACCTGAAGATCGACGAACCACTGGAGATATTCATCCTCCTTTTCCGGTTCTTCTTCCATCATCTGTTTCATCGTCTTTCCTTCGATGTATTCCTGCACGATCGCCCAATGACCGTCGATCACGCAGGTCTCCAGAAGTTTCGGTACGCACAGGCCGGCCGATTCTACCCGCGATTGATTGAGTGCTTCAAAAAGGACATTGTAGGTCTTGCGTTCTTCGTCGTAGACTTTATACCACTTTCCGTCCTTCTCATAGACTTCAATGGCATTTCTAGAAGAATGCGTATTGTATTTTTCGTTTTTCATCACTCATAATATATCACAACTTGGGCCTTTTTCACCGACAGATAGAAGCGCTGTTTTCCATCAGATGTTATAATGAAAACAATCTTACAGGAGCGTGTTCTATGAACAGAGGATATGCAGTAAAAGACAATCAAAACGACCAGATTCTATACAGCTCAGAATTCTTTGATCCAAACGGCGTCTTTGAAAGCGTCGATCTTTCTAACCAAACGACCTTACTCATCTCAAATAAGGACGCCCACCAGAAACAGGTGGAAGAACTCGAGCAGCGGCTGGAAGCAGCGCACAGTGCCAATATTGCCAAAGAGACCTTTCTTTCCAATATGTCCCATGACATCCGTACGCCAATGAATGCCATCATCGGCATGAGCACCCTGGCCAGAAAGAATATCGACGAAAAAGCCAAGCTTCTGGACTGCCTCGACAAGATCGATACGGCTTCGTCACATCTCTTATCACTGATCAATGAAGTCCTGGATATGTCGCGCATCGATTCCGGCAAACTGGTCATCAACGACGAACTCTTCTATCTTTCCGACCTCTTGCACGACACTCTGGTCATTGTCCGTCCGCAGATGGAAGCCAAAGGCCATCATTTCAACGTCAAGATCGGCAAGATCCTATATGAAGGCTTACATGGTGACATTCAGCGTCTGCGCCAGATCTATGTCAACATCCTCAATAACGCCGTAAAGTATACTCCTGACAAGGGAGAGATCACCTTATCCATAAATCAGCAGGCCAAAGACGACAAGTGTCTTTTGATCTTCAACTGTACCGATAACGGCATGGGCATGTCAGAAGACTTCTTACAGAGAGTCTTTACTCCGTTTGAACGCGTCAATAACTCGACGATCTCCGGCATCGAAGGAACAGGCCTGGGCATGTCGATCGTCAAGAAGTTGGTCGATGCGATGGGCGGCACCATTCAGATTGCTTCCAAACTGCAGGAAGGTACCTCGATCACCATCGCCATTCCTTTGACCTATGAGACCCTGCCGGTTTCAAGTCCGATTCTCAAGGGCAAGTCCTTCTTACTGGTCATGGAAGATAGTGAAGCCTCCCAAACCATGGAAACCTATTTGAAAGATGCTCAGATCGATTATCACATCGTCCGCAACGCTTCCGATGCGGTCAGTGAATTTACCGATGCGACATTTAAAGGACATCCTTACGATGCCCTCATCCTTTCCAACTTTGCCGATCAAAGCGGCAACGCCTTTGATCTGGCTTCCTACTTCCGCCACTCCCAGCCGGGGCTTCCGATCGTGCTCACCGGTGAGGATGACTGGAATGAGATCGAATACCGGGCCAACCGCAGCGGCATCGAATACTTCATCCCACAACCGATCTTTGCCAAGACCCTGATTCATTCGTTGTCATTGATCTTTGATCAGAAAGAGATTCTGGACAACAGCTTACAGACTCCGGATCTTTCGGCGAAGTCGATCCTTTTAGTTGAAGACAACTTCATCAACCGCGAAATCGCTCTGGAGATCCTTCGTTCAACCAGGGCCAAGCTGGACAGCGCCGAAAACGGCAAGATCGCTTTGGACAAGTACCTTGCCAGCGAGGAAGGCTATTACGACATCATCCTGATGGACATCCAGATGCCGATCATGGACGGCTACGAAGCCACCAAGGCCATCCGTCAGGCGAAGCGAAAAGACGCGGCAACGGTCAAGATCTTCGCGATGTCCGCCAATGTCTTTGCGGAAGACATCGCCAAAGCCAGGTCTTTGGGAATGGACGGACACATCGCCAAACCGATCGATATCGGCAAGCTCATGCATACACTGAGGCAGGCCTAAATGTTGCCCTATCAGGAAAAATACATCGACAATCTCAAACAGATCCTGAAACTCGCCGAGACCATCCGCACACCGGGCGAGGACTTTGAAGCGTGGTATCAGGACTGTCTGTCTTCCAAAGAAAAGATCGTCGCTATCAGAGAAGAAAACAATCAGATCCTGCAAGAGGATCTTTTCCCCGTTCTCGATGATCTCTACAACGCCAGTGAGGAAGTCTTACAGAGTCTCGAAGACTTTGCCGACAAGCTCATGGACTGGAAAAACAACCTCGACGTCGGCGTCTACGTCATCATTCATGAATCCCTTTTGAAAATGTATCGCATCGCCCGCAACCCCAGCCGCATCATCAAGGAACTCTATAAGCTGGGCATGGGCTACTACTACCAGGATCTGGCTTATCGGGGATCTGAGCACCCTCTGGCCCACCAGTTCAACTTTGAAAACGAGATGCTGTTTACCGAAGCATCTTCCTATTTCCGCTACTTTGCCCAACTGAACGATGCGGAAACCCGCGGCTACATCATCCGCGCCTTAGCCAACATCGCGATCTCTTCCAACGACCGCAAGAAGCGCTTGTCTTCTTCGATCAAAACATTGAACATCGTCTCTGATCCCTATTACCGGAAGCTCGAGCCGTCCTTACCTTGGGACACTTTTGAAAGAAGGACCTACCAGCAGATCTCCGCGACCCGCTCCACCTTATCCAGAGGGGATTTCTCCAACGAGGAACTCTCCTTCATCATGGAAGCCTGCCAGGTCGTCTTCGAACCGGAGAAGGACAATCCCAACCCCAACATCCGCTGGCTGTGGCCCTACTATGAGATGGAATACAACCTCGGTTTAAGCAGCGTGGAAGAGACCTTAAGCCGTATGGAAAAGCTCATCCTATCGATGAACTATGACCGCTACGATGAATCCGGTCTCTATGCCAATGTGCAATTGCCGATTTACTATGGCCGCCTCTTAAAGGCCAACCCACAGCTTCTGGAAAAACAGAGGTATACGGGTTTCCTGAAAGAAGCCTACGACAAGATGATGAAAACACTGATGAGTCTTCCTTCGGAAAACATGGACGAGTACTTCTCCTACATCTTCTCCCTGTTGGCAAACTCCTACTTTGAAACCAAGGGCGTGGAGCGCTATGCCGACATCATGAAAAAGATCATCGGCCGCTTCACCGGCGATTACTACATCCGCTCCAGACAGGTCGGCGACATCCTTGCCTTATATTGTGAAAAGGTCTTAGAAAGCGAACCGCGCTTCTTTGATGAAATGCCGGTCTTGAAAGACCTTGAAGATGACAAGACAAAAAAAGAAGTCCTTTTATCCTACGCCAGGGATGCGGGCCTCTTCTATAATTTCGGTGTGATCCCGATGAACTTAGAAAAGATCATGATGTCAAGACACCTCTTCCAGAGGGAAGATGAGATCTATACCTTACATACCGATATCGGCTACCATTGTCTGCAGGAAAGAGAATCGACGGCCCGCTTTGCCGATGTGGCCTTGGGACACCACAAGCACTACGAAGGCGAAGGCTATCCATCGGAATACAAACGTCTGGATTCCCCTTACCGCAGCTTCACCGATCTGGCGGCCATCGTCTCTTATTTACAAGTCCATGAAGATGAGGATATCGATGAGCTTTGCGCATCCATACAGAAACAATCCCGCACCATTTTTTCACCGATCCTGACCTCTTATCTCGATGACAAGGATCTGCGAAAACAGATCAAAACGATCCTGACCGTTGAGAAACGGAAGTATTATAAAGAACTCTACGATCAGCTTCAGGCACAGTAAAAGACGCATACATACGCGTCTTTTTTTCTTTCTTTTTCTTATTTATTTAATCCAACGGCTTCTGGTAATAGTTGCCATAGACATTCAAAGTGTTGCGGGTCTCGATGAAGGCCGCCGGATCCCCTTGCAGGGCATACTTGACGACTTCCGAAGTCTGGAAGGCGTTGACCACCGTATACAACAAGACCTCATCATCCCCCTTATAGGCACCCCTGGCATTGATCTTGGTGATGCCATGGCGGACATTGGCCATGATCGAATCGATGACTTCCTGCGGCTTCTTGGTGACGATGATGATCGCCTGGTGGGTATAGCGCTTATGCCGCTTGGAGATGATCAGATTGGAGACATACTGGAAGATTATGGAATAAGCGGCAATCTCCCAACCGTACAACATGCCGGCAATGAAGATCATCGTGCAGTTGAAGGCAAAGACATAGTCCCACATCGAACGATGGAACTTGTTGGAATAATAGATCGACAGAAAATCGGTACCGCCGCTGCTGGCGCCGTTGGTCAAAGCCAGTGAAACGCCAAAGCCATTGATCAGACCGCCGAAGATGGCGATCAGTAACGGATCATCCAGAATATGGCGAACCGGGAAAAACGATGAAAACAAAGAGACCAGCGTCGTCTGCAAGACCGAAAAGATCGTAAAAAGCTTGCCAATGTGCTTATAGACCACAATGGCCAAAATGATGTTGATGGCCATATACATATAGAAAAAGGGCAGCTTGATGCCGGCAAAGTCTTCCAGGATATCCGAGACCAGTCTGGAAAAACCGGTAATGCCGGAAGGATAGATGCCTGCCGGCACGGAAAAAGAAGTCAGGGAAAAAGCCTGTATGACTGCCGAAGCCAGGACTGCCAGGCTCATGATGATAATCTGCTTGTTTTTGATTTTATTCATAAAGTACTTCCGTCTGCGATTTCTTTATTTTCATTGTATCGCTTAATTCTTTCATGGATGAAAAAGGAAAGACCTGCCTTAGGATCTTACTGATGCTGCTTCTTCCACTCCTTGATGCTGTTAAGCCTTTCGGCCACCTGTCTCTCCAGACCCTGTTTGGTCGGCTGGTAGTATTCCTTATCTTTTAAGGAATCAGGCAGACATTGCATATTCGTGAGCTTGTCCTCTGTGTCGTGGGCATACTGGTAACCATCCCCATAACCCAGATCCTTCATCAGTTTGGTCGGCGCATTGCGTATGACCAAAGGGACCGGTTCATCCAGCATCTGCAAGGCATCCTGTCTGGCCATGGCGTAGGCCACATCGACCGCATTGGATTTCGGCGCCACCGACATGTAGATGACCGCTTCCGCCAGGGCATCCGTACATTCCGGCATGCCGATATAGTGGCAGGCATCGTAGGCGCTCACCGCCAGCTGCAAGGCTCTTGGATCGGCAATGCCGACATCTTCCGAGGCAAAGCGGATGACCCGTCTTGCCACGTACAGCGGATCTTCTCCGGCTTCCAGCATCCTGGCCAGCCAGTAGACGGCCGCATCGGGATCGGAGTTGCGCATCGATTTATGCAGGGCAGAGATGATGTTGTAATGTTCTTCACCCTTCTTGTCATAGAGAAGAGACTTCTTGGAGGTGATCTCCTCAATGATGCCCTTGTCGACCGCGATCTTGTCCTGGCTCTCCCAGCCGTTCAGGACCGCCATCTCCAAAGTGGATAAGGCCATGCGGGCATCGCCGTTGGAGAAATTGGCGATGAAGAAGAGGTCTTCCTCATCGATCTCGATCTTCTTTCCTTCAAAGGAACGGGGATCTTCGATCGCCCGCTTCAATAAGACGACGATGTCTTCTGCGCTCAGCTGTTTCAGGACAAAAACCTTGCAGCGGGACAACAAGGCGCCGTTGACTTCAAAGGATGGATTTTCGGTCGTTGCCCCGATCAGGATGATCGCACCCTTTTCCACAAAGGGCAGAAAGGCATCCTGCTGGGCTTTATTGAAACGATGGATCTCATCGACGAAAACGATGGTCCGCTCGCCCATCTTGGTATCTTCTTCCGCCCGTTTCATGACCTCCTTGATCTCCTTGATGCCGCTGGTCACGGCCGAGAAGTTGATGAAGTTGGCTCTGGTCGTCTTGGCAATGACGCTTGCCAGGGTCGTCTTGCCCACACCCGGCGGACCCCAGAAGATCATGGAAGGGATGCGGTCGGATTCCACCATTCGTCTTAAAACTTTGCCCTCTCCAATCAGGTGCTGCTGGCCGATGATCTCATCGAGGCTCTGCGGCCTGAGTCTTGCGGCAAGCGGTTCATTCATCTGATTGTAAAAGAGACTGTTTTGTTCCATACTTACTCCTTATCGCATCTACTCCTTAATTGTATAATGTAAAAGAAGACAATGGAGAGCAAACCGAAGACGATGGAAACGAAACCAGAAACGACAGAAACAGAGTCAAAGAAAGAAAAAAGGCCCTGGCGTCAGATACTGAGGCCTTATATCGGCAACCTGCCCGATATCACAAGATTCAACCTGTTCAGCGGTGCCATTATCGCGGTTGTATCTTTTATCAATAAACAGTTGGCCTTATTTCTGATCCGCACGACCGGCAGGGATGCCATCTCCACCGGTGATTTTGCCTTCCTGTTCAAGACCTGGCAGGGACCTTTCATCCTCTTCCTGGGCTTTCTGATCATCTTTGTCTACTTCATCTTCGACCTGATCGGCCAAATCTTGTTCTCCGAACAGCTCTTAAGAGGCAAACCGGACATTAAGGAAGTCATCAAAGGTTCTTTTTTCTCCATTCAGAAATTCCTGAACTGGGACTCCGTTCCCATCATCTTATATATCGCCCTGATCGCACCGCTCGTCGGTTTTGGCTTTACCATCTCTTTGACCGATTCCCTGTATCTGCCGAACTTCATCTCCTCGGTCATCAATTCGGTGCCGTTATATCGGGTCTTATACTGGATCTTTATTGCTGTCTTTGTCTTCATCGGTGTCTTCAACATCTTTACCCTGCACGGCATTCTCTTGAATGATCTGCCGGCGAATATCGCGGATGACGAATCCAGAAAAACAATGAAGGAAAACTGGAGGCACTTCTTAAAAGCCCAGCTCAACTTCGTCCTGCTCAACGTCGTGTATTACACGCTGCAGTTCATCTTTGTTGCCCTGATTCCCGCCTCGCTTGTCCTCCTGTTGATCAAAGACAGCACCGGCTTGCGTTTTGCCGGCTATATCATCCTGTTTGTCAACCTCTCCCTCTTCACCTTGATGCTGACCTACTTCAAGACCTTCTATATGATGCGCATGACACAGCTCTACCATCAGTACCGCGGCGAAGAGGTGCACTTTGAACTTCGCGTCAATAAAACGAAGTGGTTCATGACCATGGCGATGCTGATGATCGAGGCTGCCTTCCTTATCGGCATATCCTTCGTCCTGGCAAACTACTTTGACCAGATCTTCACCACCAAGGTCAATACCCAAGTCATCGCCCACCGTGCCGGCGGTGTGGAAGCACCGGAGAATACAGTAACAGGTATCGAGAAAGCCATCGAATTAGGTGCCTATGGTGCAGAAATAGATATCCAAAGAACCAAGGATGGATATTATATCGTCAACCACGATTCCAGCTTCTCAAGGTTGTGTAATAACAAGGCAAAACCCGAAGACTTAACCTTGGACGAAGTAAAGGATCTCATCATACGAGATCCTAACTTCCCGAATATGGAAGAAGATGTGGCGACCTTTGAAGAGAT
>ONXX01000009.1 GCA_900321955.1 uncultured Bacillota bacterium
AAACGGCCATTACATAAGTTCTTCATTTCCCTGTACACTGTTGTAGACCAATACATCAGTGAAAAGGAGGAAAATTGAAAGACTTTGGATTAAGTAATGACCTACAAGAAATACTAACACAGGCCCTCGACGAGATGAAGGCAAAAGATGGCGACAAATTCGACCTGCAGAAAGTAAATCTTTCGGAGCTTGTAAGAAGAACAGGTATTCCCAGAAAGAAACTCAGGCGGCTGAAAGAAAATAACTTTGTCTTTAAACCGCATGGAAACACGGGCCGCAAAGCAGAAGTGACAGTAATGAGCGGCTATACAGGAGTGGTGGATGATCTTCTGGAATCAAAGAAGTGTCGAGAACAGTGGCACAGTTATATTGATTCTCTGAAACGGTATGATGACATAATCGATTCCCTGAATCGCTATGAGAAATCGGCAAGGAAAGAAACGGAGATTGCCAAGACAAGAGAGCAGATCGCAAACACCGTGCTTCAAGGAAAGAAAGACTTCATCAAAGACAGCAGCTACGAAAAGCTTCTCTCCAATGAGAATCACAGATCCATTGATGACGAGAAGGGAAAGATCTACAAGGATCCTTCCATCGTCAGAGACAGGCTGTCATCCAGAAATCCGGAGCCTAATGTTAAAAGACTGATCAACGGACTGCTTGCCAAAAGACAGAAAGAGATCGAGCAGGAGATCGAGGAATATCTCGATTTGGGAAGAGATAAGGGGTACGAAATGTCCTTATAGGGCACCGGATCAGCAGTTTTCATACGACACCCCCTTAAAAAACGGAAAAAAGGCACTCAGTTTACGACACTTTTACGACACTTTTCGATAAGAAGAGTGTTTTTCTTTATGTTTCGTGGATTTGTGAGTTTCTTCTGTTCCTATCGTTTCATACTGAACCATAATTCATTAAAAGCCTTATTTTAAAGGGTTTTTGGCATATTTGAAATAAAAAAAGTCCTTTCGGACTTCTTGAAATCAATGGTGATTCCCTAGGGATTCGAACCCTAGACCCTCTGATTAAGAGTCAGATGCTCTACCAACTGAGCTAGGGAACCAGTAAGTGGTGACAAGTACGGGATTCGAACCCGTGAATGCCGCCGTGAAAGGGCGGTGTGTTAAGCCGCTTCACCAACTTGCCACAACAATGGCGCCCGAAACAGGACTCGAACCTGTGACCTGCCGGTTAACAGCCGGACGCTCTACCGACTGAGCTATTCGGGCACATTGCTAGTATATATTAACATTGAATATGCCGATTTTCAAGATGAAAATGTGGAATTTCATTCGAAAAGCGGATTTTTGAATTACCTGATGTAATGTTAGAATGTTGTTGTGAATAAACTTCCGGAGAAACTGACAAAATTACGTAAGCACTACAACTACTCGCAATCCTACCTGGCGGAAGTATTGGGAGTGGATACTTTGGAATACATGAATTATGAAAACGGGTCAGGCATGATCAATTACGATCAGATGAAGAAACTGGCTTCTTTATATCATATCGATCTGGTCGATGTTTTCAGAAATTCGGCAGATGTACAGCTCTACGAAGTCAACAAGGCCAATACCGATGAGATCAATATCGAATATTTTACTGCCAAGGAAACGGTGTTTGACAAGATCAAGAGCTTTTATCAGCACAACAAGATTGCTTCTTCGATCATTGCCATTCTTCTGGTGACGATCCTTGTCATGTTTATCATCCTGCAGAACACGGTAAGGCCTTTTGATCTGACAAGAGAAAACATCAACCGTCTTTCCGTTTCGGAAACGACAGTCGTCTATATCGATGACTATTCCGGTGTCAATGGTTCGGGCTCCAATGCCAATGGCGAATTGTCCAACCTGACTTCCCATTCGGCCATGAAGGTGTGCGAGGGAGAAGGTTTTACGATCATCCTGAATGAGGATGGAACTTTGTCCAATGCCGGTCTGATCGCCAAATATGAATCGGATGTGAATGACTGGAAGAATATCGTCGACATTGCGGTCGGTGACAAGCACATCGTCGGCGTCGATTCCAATGGCCGTATACACTGTACCGGTGATCTGTCACAGGGCGCCTGTGACTTGAATGATGTGCGTAACATCAAAAAGGTCTTCGCGACGGCCAACGGCACGATCGTCATGGACAATGACGGTGTGATCTCTTCTGCCGGCACCTTTATCGGTTCCGGTTCCATCAAGAACTATTTCAATATCCGCGATGTCGCTTCCAGTGAGAATATCCTGGCGGTGCTTTGCGAAGATCATACGATCGACGTCTATACCAAGAATTCCTTGAATTATCTGGAAGCGGAATCCTGGAACGATATCGTCGATGTGGCCTGCGGCGACAGTTTTGTGGCGGGGCTGGATCGTTACGGCAAGGTCCATATCGAGATCGACAATGACGAGATCACTTCCCAGGTTGAAAAATGGTCCAACATCATCGCTATCGATGCGGCCAGCGATTATCTGATCGGTTTCGACGGAAAGAAGATCTACGGCGTCGGCAACAACTATTATCATCAGTTTGTCAAAGAGGAACTGGTCAAGCAGAGACTGGACATGGTTTCCGATGTGGAGTATTCCATCGATGACCAGTATGTCTCCGTGCAGTTTAACGGCGTTTCCAATGCCAGCGGCTATATTGTTTCTCTGGATGTGGGCATCGGTATTTCCCGCCGCGTGGAAAGCGCCCAGGTGGTCAAATTCGAGACGGAGAATATGACGGACGGCAAGAACTATACGCTGTCCATCGTTTCCGTGGGTGAAGGCGATTATACCGATTCCGATCCTTACAAGCTCAATTTCACCTATGTCAAACCGGAGGAGAAGATCGACTTCCCTGAGGCTTCCAATATGAAGGAAGAAGACTTCCTTAATTATTTAAGGGAGCTTGGTGTTTCGGAAGACAGGATCACTGCCGTACAAGGCGCGGAAGATGATATCTGTGCGGGAAGCGAAGTGACGGTATCTTCCTCTTCTCTGGACGGCAAATCGCTGACCAAGAGCGAACTATTGAACAGCGATATAGAGTATACTTATTGCAGGGTGCAGGAAGATGAAAAAGAATAAGATCTGGCGTATCAAGGGGTTCGAAGGGACCTTCAGTGATGAGGAACTGATCGAATTGATCTGGAGCGGCGAACTTAAACCGGATTATCAGATCACGACCAGAGAGATGAAAAAATGGGTCAAATTGAAAGACAGTATATATCAGTATTATATGGAGGGCAGAGAAGATGAAGCTGTATAACAGTTATACACTTAAGACAGAAGAATTCAAACCGATCGAAGAGGGGAAAGTATCGATGTATGTCTGCGGACCGACGGTCTACAATCATGCGCATATCGGCAATGCCCGTCCGATCGTCGTTTTTGATACGCTCAGGCGGACTTTTGAAGCACTGGGCTATAAAGTAAAATTCGTTTCCAATTTCACCGATGTCGATGACAAGATCATCAACAAGGCTTTGGAAGAGGGCGTCAGCGAGAAAGAGATCGCTGAACGCTACATCAAGGCGTACAACGATGTCCGCAATTCTTTGAACATCATTCCGCTCGATGTGACGCCGCGGGTTACCGAAACGATGGATGAGATCATCGAGTTCATTGATCGGCTGGTCAAGAAGGGCAATGCCTATGTCGTGGACGGGGATGTCTACTTCTCAGTGGAATCCGATCCGAAATACGGCGAGCTGTCTCACCAGCGTCTGGAAGATCTCAATGCCGGTGCCAGAGTCGAAGCCAACGATCTCAAGAAGAATCCGCAGGACTTTGCCTTGTGGAAGAAGACCGACAAGGGCATCAAGTGGGATTCCCCATGGGGTCCGGGACGTCCGGGCTGGCACACCGAGTGTGTCGTCATGATCGGCAAGGAATTCAATTCCGGCATGATCGATATCCACGGCGGCGGCAGAGACCTCAAGTTCCCGCACCATGAAAACGAAGTTGCCCAGTCGGAGTGCTGCAATGGCCATCACCTGGCAAACTACTGGATCCACAATGGCATGCTGGAGACAAAGGGCGGCAAGATGTCCAAGTCTTTGGGCAATACCCAATGGGCCAAGGACGTCATTGCGGAGCACGGCGCCAACCTGGTCAGATGGTTCCTCTTAAGTGCCAAATACCGCGATTCTCTGATCTATGATGATGAGACCTTCACGGCGGCAAAGACGGAATTAAACAAGATCGAAACTGCTCTGAAGCAGGCAGAAGTCAAATCCCAGATCGCCAACGCCGAAAACAAGGGCAATTACGACGGGAAACTGTTTGAAGAATTCCTGAATCAGATGGCGGATGACCTCAACACGCCAAATGCCTACATGGTCATCTATGAGGCAACCAAGCAGCTCAATCAGGCATTGCGTACCAGAGAAGTCGACTACGATGCCGTCTTTGAAAAATACAACACGATACAGAAAATGCTGGAGATCCTGGGCATCTTTGTTCCGAAGCTCGTCTTAAGCGATGAAGACAAGGAAGTCTATGCCAAATGGAATGAGGCAAAGGCCGCCAAGGATTTTGAAACAGCCGACAAGTACAGAGCTGTCTTGATGGAAAAAGGAATCCTGTAATGGATATAAAGGAATACAGCGGCAATTCATTGAGCTTTATCGGCGATGCGGTATTCACTTTGGCAGTCAGGGAGTATTTTGTAAGTCATCATTACCAGTCTTCGGCGAGTCTGCAGAAACTGTGCAACGGCTATAATTCGGCCAAGGGTCAGACCAAGGTCTTCTACCGTTTAAAAGAAGAAGGCTTCTTTAGGGAAGAAGAGCTTGAGGCCTATAAGCGGGGCAGGAATCACATTTCCCACATCCCCAAGAACGGTGATCTGAGTACTTATGAATGCGCATCCGGTTTGGAGGCAATCTGCGGTTACCTGTATCTGACGGATAAGGAAAGGCTGAAGCTGTTTTTTGAAAAGGTCTTTGAGGGAGGTGTTCACAATGAGTAATTATATATATGGAAAGAATTCCTTTTTCGAAGCTTTGAAAAGCGGGCGCATCCTGATGGCTTATGTTCAGGATGACAGGCTCATCAAGGACAAGGGGATCCCCTATAAGGTCGTCGACCGAAAAAAACTCGACGGACTTTGCCGGGGCGGCAACCACCAGGGCTATGTGGCGGAAGTGAAGGATTTTAAACTCTCTGCCGTTGATGAGATGGTCAAAGAAAGAAACGGTCTGATCGTGATGCTGGATGGCTTGGAGGATGTCCACAACCTCGGTGCGATCATCCGGACGGCGGAATGTGCCGGAGCGGATGGCGTGATCTATAAGTCACACAACGCGGTCAAGGTCAATGAGACGGTGGCCAAAGTCGCTTCGGGTGCTCTGGAATACATGAAGGTTGCCGAAGTGACCAATCTGGTCAATACGATCAAACAGCTGAAAAAGAAGGGCTATTGGATCGTCGGTTCTTCCGGTGAAGGAAAACAGATGTACAATGACCTGGACTACGACATGAATGTCGTGCTGATCATCGGTTCGGAAGGCAAGGGCATGTCGAGACTGGTGAGTGAGGAATGCGACTTCATCGTCAAGCTGCCGATGTATGGCAAGGTGACCAGTCTCAATGCGTCGGTTGCGGCCGGCATATTGATCTACAACGTCCTGGACAAGCGCAGAAAATAGTCCACATTTGTGGAAAATCAGAAGAAAAAAGATGAGAGAAAAGTGAGAATCGGCCTCTCATTTTTTTATTGATAATAGGGGTATGAAACAGACCCGGCAGATTATTCAGAAGGTCAGAAGCGGCGATAAGGAGGCCTTCGGGGAACTTATGCAGATGTATCGCCGCATGATTTATAAGATCATCTATTCCAATAACCTCAACATCGGGGATTTCCGTCTGGATGAAGATGATCTGTTCCAGGAGGGCTGTCTGGCACTCTACGATTCGATCTTTTCTTTCAAGGAAGACAAAGGAGTGGAATTTTCGACCTATGCCTATGTCGTCATACGCTCCCGCATCTCCTCGGCACTTCGAAACCGCATGAGGAGTTCAGGCAGGGAGATCTATTCTCTCGACAATTTCTCCGACCACGACCTCGCCTTATGCGTCAAGGAGGATCCGTTGCTTTATCATCGGCAGCAGGATCTGAAGCGGCAGCTCGACAGCTTCACGAAGTCTCTGAACGATGAGGACAGACAGATCCTTTTGCTGAAGGAGGAAGAGTGTTCCTACAAGGAGATCGCCAGAAGGCTCAACATCAATATCAAGAAGGTCGATAACCGTCTTTGCGACCTGCGCAAAAGACTGAAGAAACACCTTTCCTGAAAGTGCAGAATGAGGCGGTTTTCGCGGGTTTTCGTTGACATGGAATCATAATTTGATTATCATAAATATGGTTATCAAAGAGATAACTTTTTATATACCTAAATTGAAGGAGGAATTATGAAAGATAAACGAAATGTAATTCTTACCTGCAGTGTCTGTCTGTCGCGCAATTACACGACAAACAAAAAGAATAACAGCATCAAGCGTATCGAGCTGATGAAGTATTGTCCCAAGTGCAATAAACATACCCTGCACAAGGAGACAAAATAGGAGGGAAATATGAAGTGGTTCAGTTTCAGTGCCGTCTGGAAAGAGATTTCTAAGATCCGTTGGCCGAAGAAGGGTGATCTTCTGGTGAATTCCGCACAGGTCATCATCTTCACCGGTTTCTTCGTTGCGTTCTTCGCTGTCTGTCTGGCAGTGATCTCTGCTCTGTTAAGAGCGATCGGGGTGATTTAATGACGGAGACGGCTAACAAGAAAGAGTGGTACGTCGTCAATACCTACGCCGGTCATGAAAACCGCGTCAAGGACAACCTGGAAAAAAGACTTGAGACCATGGGTATCTCGGAAAACCTTTTCCGTATCGTCGTCGCTGAAGAGACGCAGATCGAAGTAAAGAACGAGAAATCCAAGGAAGTCGTCAAGAATATCTTCCCGGGTTACCTTTTCGTTGAAATGATCATGACGGACGAGGCATGGTACGTCGTCAGAAATACTCCGGGCGTTACCGGATTTATCGGTTCATCGGGCGGCGGTGCCAAACCGTTCCCGGTCAAGCAGGATGAGATTGAAAAGATCTTAAGAAGGATCGGCCAGTCCGACAAGTCGATCGAAGTCGATTTCGCTGTCGGCGATTCCGTCAAGATCCTTTCCGGTCCGTTCTCCGGCATGGAGGGCAAGGTCGAGTCAATGAACGACCAGACACAGGTCGCTACCGTCCTGATTATCCTTTTCGGCCGTGAAACACCGACTGATATCAACTATGTCGATCTGGCGAAAGCAGAATTCTAAGAGGTGAATTATGAAAGTATTATTACTTATCGTTGCAGTATTGCTGATACTGATCTCGCTCTTGCAGGGCGGTAAATCCGATGCCTTATCCGCATTTACCGGAAACGGCGATCTCGGTCTTTTCCAGAACGTGAAGGAACGCGGTCCGGAAAAAGTCATTTCGATCATCACGATGGTCTTAGGCATCATCTTCTTTGCCTTGGTCATCATCATTCGAATCAGCGAATAATTGTTAAAAAATAGCGGAATTTCAGATTTCGCTATTTTCTTCTTTATGTATTTATGAAAGACATTGCAGTAAACAGAAAAGCCTATCATGACTTCTTTATCGAGGAGACCTACGAGGCAGGCATGGCTTTGCTTGGATCGGAGATCAAATCGCTCAGGAAGGGAAAAGTGTCACTTAAGGAAGCTTATGTGTCTTTTTCCGGTGGGGAAGCCTTCGTCAAGGGCATGCATATCGCATCGTACAAGGAAGCGACCTACAACGATCATGATGAGACAAGAGACCGCAAGCTGCTGCTTCATAAAAGCGAGATATCCCGCCTTGATTCCAAGTGCCGGATCAAGGGCTTTACCTGCATCCCTTTAAGGGTCTATCTCAAGGACGGCCGGGCAAAGCTGGAGATCGCTCTGGCCAAGGGCAAGACCCTCTATGACAAGAGAGAATCGGACAAGAAGAGGGATATGGACCGCATGGCAAAACAGGCCGTAAGAATCTAGAAAAACGTACTATAATAGAAGCGTAGAAAGATGAGGAATCCAATGGAAAAATTTATCGTTGAAATCAGTGCGCGTCACATCCACGTTACAAAAGAACAGGTCGCCATCCTTTTCGGTGAAGGCCACACTTTAACACCTAAGAAGGCTCTTTCGCAGCCGGGTCAGTTCGCCTGCGAAGAAAAGCTGACGATCGTCGGTCCAAGAGGCGAGCTCAAGGCTTCGATCTTAGGTCCGGAAAGAAAAGAAGCACAGGTCGAATTATCATTGACCGATGCCAGAACCCTTGGTGTTGAAGCCAAGATCAGAGAATCCGGTGATATCGAAGGCACTGCCGGCATCAAGCTGGTTGGCCCTTGCGGTGAAATCGAACTGGAAAAGGGCGTCATCGCTGCCAAGAGACACATCCATATGACTCCGGCTGATGCAGCAAACTACGGCGTCAGCAACGGTGAGATCGTCAATGTCAAGGTCGAGACCGAAGACAGAAGCCTGGTATTCGGCGACACTGTCGTAAGAGTCAGAGATGATTTCGCTTTGGCTATGCATATCGATACCGATGAAGGCAACGCTGCCGGCATCAAAGGTTCCGCCATGGGAGAAATAGTGAAGTAATTCACTATTTTTTGTATGATCTACACGCTGGAAAACGACATTGCCGTCTTGAAGGTCGACACCAAGGCCTGCGAGATCGCCAGCTTCAGACGAAAAGACAAGGATATCGAATACATGTGGGACGGGGATCCTGCCTATTGGGCAAACCGCAATCCTTTGCTGTTCCCGCATGTCAGTGCGCCGTCAAATAAGATTTTGAATTTCAAGGGAAAAGACTATAAGGTCAACAACCACGGTTTCTGCCGCAAGAGCGAATTCCAATTCGTTGAACAAAGTGAAGACTGTCTTCATTTCCGTCTTTGCGACAATGAAGAGACCCTGAAGGAATATCCGTATCATTTTGAACTGAATGTCTTCTATACCCTGAAGGACAACGAGGTGAAGATCGACTACGAAGTCATCAATAAGGAAGCGGGTCCTTTGTATTTCGGCTTCGGCCAGCATCCGGCTTTCAGGTGCCCTTTGGCTGCCTCGAAACAATTTGATGATTATTCCATCGAATTTGAAAAGGAAGATGTCCCGGGGAAGAAGCTTGCCTTAAGCTATGAGCTTTTTGAAAAGTATCCGACCTATATCGTCATGGATCCTGCCAGCCGGGTCTTTACACTGAGCGACGGGGAAAACAAGGTGGTCATGAAGGTCGATGAGGAATACAGGATCTTCGCCGTATGGACCCCGCATGCCCCGTTTGTCTGCCTGGAACCCTGGGTCAACACGCTGGACAAGGAAGATCATGACACGCCGTTTGAGAAACGCGATGTCATAAAGCTGGATGAGGGGAAGACCTATAAGATCGGCTACAGCTTTGCGATCGTTTAGGCATTTCGCTTTTCAAAACAAAGTGACTCATGGATAATTGAAACAGGAGGAATTGCAGATGAAAATTATCAATACAGAAGAATTCAACGAACTGATTAAAGAAGGTACAACGCTCATCGATTTCTTTGCGGATTGGTGCGGTCCTTGCAAGATGCTGGGTCCGGTCATCGAAGAGCTGTCCAATGAATACACCGATATCAAATTTGCCAAGGTCAATGTCGACGACAATATGGATCTGGCGGAGAAGTTCTCCATCATGTCCATTCCGCAGGTCTACATGTTCAAAGACGGCGAAGTGATCGGCAAATTCGGCGGTTACCGCGACAAAGGCGGCGTCAAGGCTTTCATCGATCAGACGATCGCTTAATCAGCGTTTCAGGGAGCTTCGGCTCCCTTTTTTTGTTCCCTTGAAACAAATTGAAAAAATATTTTACAAATATCATGAAAACCGTAAAAAATAACGTATAATGTTTTTATTTGGAGGGCTTTGACTATGGAAAAGTTAATTGAGTTTAGAAACATTGTTAAGAGTTTCGATGGTCAAACGGTATTAAAGGGGATCAACCTTGATATTTATGAAAATGAATTCGTGACCCTTTTAGGACCGTCAGGTTGCGGCAAGACGACCCTGCTCAGGATCCTCGGCGGATTCCTTGATCAGGATGAGGGTTCCGTCGTCTTTAATGGTGAAGAGATCTCGAATGTCCCGGCCTATAAACGCCCGATCAATACGGTATTCCAGAAGTACGCACTCTTCCCGCATCTCAACGTTTATGAAAACGTCGCCTTCGGTCTTCGCATCAAGAAGATGTCCAACGACCTGATCAAGCCGAAAGTCGACAGGATGCTGGAACTGGTCGGTCTTGACGGATACCAGAAAAGAGATGTCACCATGTTGTCCGGTGGTCAGCAGCAGCGTGTGGCGATCGCCAGAGCGCTGGTCAATGAACCGGATGTACTGTTACTGGATGAACCGTTAAGTGCCTTGGATGCCAAGCTGCGCAAGGAAATGCAGCAGGAACTCAAGCGCATTCAGCAGGAAGTCGGCATCACCTTCATCTTTGTCACACATGACCAGGAAGAAGCACTGACAATGTCCGACAAGATCGTCGTCTTAAAGGACGGCGTCATCGAACAGATCGGTACGCCGACCGAGATCTACAACGAGCCGGCCAACCGCTATGTCGCCAACTTCATCGGTCAGTCCAATATCATGGACGGCATCATGAAGAAAGATTATCTGGTCAACTTCGACGATCACGATTTCGAATGTGTCGATTACGACTTCAAGCCGAATCAGCCGGTCGATGTCGTCATCCGTCCGGAAGACATTCAGATCAAGAAAAAATCCAGAGGCAAGATGAACGGTCAGGTCATCTCCGTGCTGTTCAAGGGTGTTCACTATGAGGTCATCGTGGAAACCAAGCGCGGTGCCGCCAAGACGATCAAGCTTCATGTCATGGGCAACGAAGATGTCTATAATGCCGAGGCCAACGAAAAGATGTCGGCTTCCGACTTCATGATGGACATCGCCGATGTACCGCTCATCACCAATGAAGATCTGATCATGTATGCCAACGCCCAGGCCTGGAAGGATGATGAGGATGAGACGGAAGTTTCCATCACTACCGTCACTCACGACATCAAGAACGAGCCGGGCCGTTACGAGATCGTCTTCAAGACGGCAGCCGGTACCAGTATCAGCGTTGACGTCGATGTCGTTTTGCCGGCAGTCAACGAAGATAAGGAAGAAAAGATCGGCATTCAGGCCTTCGATGTCTATAAATCCATCGATGAGATCAAAGAATCAATGGCCATCTCCGTCGACCTTAAAAACTGGGCGGGTGCATATGCCTGGGATCTGGAAACCGAAAACGAGGTTCAGATCGATGACGTACGTTTCGACTTCGATCCGATGACTATCACTGAAGGCGTCTATGATGTGACCTTTGTTACGGAAGGACGCACCTACAAGATCCATACGACCGAATACCAGAAGGAAGGCGATATCGTCTCCCTTGACTTCGATCCGGATGACATCCACGTCATGGAGAAGAGCATAGGATAATGAAGAGCTTTAGAAGACTGGTATATCCATACCTGATCTGGGCGGGCTTGCTCATCGTATTGCCGATGCTGATCATCGTGTTCTATGCGTTCTCAGCACAGGGCAACGTAGTGATCCCGGTCAAGATCACATTCGCTAACTTTGTCAGATTCTTCTCTGACACTATCTTCATTGAGGTCTTAGGCCGTTCTTTGAAGCTTGCGTTCATTACGACGATCATCTGCATCCTGATCGGCTATCCGGCTGCTTACTTCATCGCCAAGATGAAACCGGATTCCCAATCGGTCATGGTGCTGATGGTGACGCTGCCGCAGCTGATCAACATGCTGGTAAGGACCTACGCCTGGAGAGGCATTCTGTTAAATACGAATATCTCGCCGGAAATCAAAGTCTATATCGGCATGGTCTATAACTTTCTGCCGTACATGATCCTTCAGATCTACACGTCGCTGTCCAAGATGGATCCATCTCTGGTGCCGGCGGCCAATGATCTGGGCTGCGACGACAGGATGGCTTTCCTGAAGGTCACGCTGCCGTTAAGTGTTCCGGGAATCATTTCCGGCATCACCCTGGTTTTCCTGCCGGCGGTATCAAGCTTCTTTATTCCAAAGCTGCTGGGCGGCGGTTCCTATGTCCTGGTCGGTAACCTGATCGAAAACTACTTCGTCACCACCGGCGACTGGAACTTCGGTTCGGCGATTTCACTGATCATGGCTCTGGTCATCCTGATCTCCATGTACTTCACAAGGAAGTTCGATTACGATAAGGAGGCCGTCTGATGAAAAAGAAGAGCAGCAAGAAGATCTTCTCCAAGGTCTACCTGGCGGCGGTCATGGCATTCTTCTATCTGCCGATCGTCTATGTCGTATTCTTTTCGTTCAATGAATCCCGTTCATTGACCAACTTTACCGGTTTCTCTTTGCAGTGGTATCAGAAGATGTTTGAGACCAGGGCAATGATGGAATCGATCTACTATTCTGTTTTGATCGCTGTCATCGCGACAGTGGTCTCGACGATTGCCGGCACGATCGTTGCGATCGGTTTGAGCAAGTCGAGTCCTTTGATCAAGCAGATCGTCACGCAGGTCAACAACCTGCCGATGCTCAACCCCGATATCGTCACGGCGATCGGACTGATGCTGCTGTTCTCAACGCTCAATATCCGGACAGGTTTCTGGACATTGTTACTGGCACACATCATCTTCTGTATCCCGTATGTGATGCTGTCGGTCATGCCAAAGCTGCGTCAGCTGGATGAAAACCTGGCAGAAGCGGCTCTGGATCTGGGCTGTACGCCTTTTGAAGCTTTATACAAGGTCATCATCCCGCAGATCAAGGAAGGTATCGTATCCGGTGCGTTAGTCGCCTTTACGATGTCGTTTGATGATTTCGTGATCTCGTACTTTACGACGGGTCCGGGCATCAACAATATTTCTACTTATGTCTACGCAACGACCAAGAGGATCAACCCGAGTGTCAATGCACTTTCGACGATCATCGTCTTAGCGATCACGATCGTCCTGATTTTCAGTAATGTAATGCCTATGCTTAAGGCGAGGAGGAAAAATGATGAAAAAACTGCTTAGTGTACTGGCTGTCCTGCTGCTTCTGGTCGGATGCTCCAACGGAAACGGTGGTGGCTCTTCCGGCAAAGAGGGCGGAGAGCTCTATATCTTTTTACCGGGTGAATACATCTCCAACGATGTAATCAACGCTTTCGAAGATGAGACCGGCATCAAGGTCTATATCACAACTTTTGATTCCAATGAAATGATGTATACGCAGCTGCTTGGCGGCACCGTATACGACATCATCATTCCGTCGGATTATATGATCGAACGTCTGATCAGCGAAGAAATGGTCCAGCCTCTGGACAAATCGAAACTTCAGAACATGGACAAGATCTACGGACAGGTTCTGAATATGGACTTCGATCCGAACAACGATTACTCTGTTCCTTATTTCTGGGGAAATGTCGGCATCTGCTATGATGAGACACTGGTCGACAAGGCTGATGTTGAATCACAGGGCTGGAATGTTCTCAGAAACACCAAATACAAAGGCATGATCTACATGTACGACTCCATCCGTGATGCATTCATGATGGCAGAAAAGGCTTTAGGCTATTCCATGAACACGGACAAGGAAGAAGAACTCAATGCCGCTTACGAATGGCTCGTTGACATCGCTGTCAACATGGATCCGGCTTATGTCACTGATGAGGCGATCGACGGTCTGGCGAACGGCGAAAAGGCAATGGGTATGATGTATTCCGGCGATGCAGCTCTGATCGCTCTGGACAACGAAAACATCAAGTTCTGGGCACCGACTGAAGGCACCAACTACTTTGTCGATGCCATGGTCATCCACAAGGATGCCAAGAATGTCGATGCAGCCTATAAGTTCATTGACTACATCACCGATTACGATGCAGCGTATGAAAACTCTGTCTTTGTCGGTTACTCTTCTGTCAATGCGGAAGCTTTAAAAGCGATCTCGCAGGAAGACTATGCCGGCATCGACGCATATATCCCGCGTGACAAGACGGCTAAGGACGAAGTCTTCCACAACAATGAAGAAGTCCTCAAGACCATCTCCGAGCTTTGGGTAAAGGTCAAGAACACGAAATAAATGAGACTGATCGTACAGAGAGTATCTGAAGCATCCTGCAAAGTCGATGGCAAGATCACCGGTCAGATCGATCAGGGCTTTATGGTCCTGGTCGGACTGGGCCTGAATGATGATGAGGCCGTAGTGAAAAAGATGGCTGAGAAGTTTTCCAAGCTCAGGATCTTTGAAGATGAAAACGGCAAGATCAATCGTTCGATCTATGACGTTGAAGGAAGGGTGCTTTCGATCTCGCAGTTTACGCTTTATGCCGACTGTGCCAAGGGCAACCGTCCAAGTTTTACGGATGCCTTAGGGGGAGAGAAGGCGAAGCGACTGTACGATCTTTTTAATACCTGCCTGAGAGATCTTGGTTTACAAGTGGAAGAGGGGATCTTCGGTGCAGATATGAAGATCGCATTAGTGAATGATGGTCCGGTCACGATCATCTTAGACAGCGAGGTTTTATGGTAGAGAATTACGGTTTATACGATATCGTGCAGATGAAGAAGGATCATCCCTGCCGCAAATCCCATTACTGGAAGATCATCCGCATGGGTGTCGATATCAAGATCAAGTGTGAAGGCTGCGGCGCCATCGTCATGATGGAAAGACCGGAGTTTGAGCGCAAGTGCAAGAAGATCATCGAGAAGGCGGAAGCGGTCAATGATTAAGGCGGTCATCTTCGATTTTGACGGAACGCTGTCCAACCGCATGAAGAACGCCTACGAGGTCTTCCGGGATTATTTCCGTCCCTTCTTCAAGGATATGAACGAGATGGAATACGAAGCGGTGTTGCAGGACATGATGTATTTTGACTGCAACGGCATCATCGATGTCGATGTCAGGCTCATTCCTTTCTTTCGCAAGTACGGTTCCTATCTGCCAAGTGATTTTGAAGAGAAGTTTGTCCCGTTTTATTACGAGAACATGTATACCTATACGATGCTTCGTGAAGAGACGATCGAGGTGCTGGAAAATCTGAAGAAGAAGTACAAGCTGGCGATCTTATCCAACGGCGATTCTTCTTCCCAGCACAACAAGATCAAAAAGGTCAACATCGAAGGCTATTTCGATGAAGTGATCGTATCAGGTGATCTGGGCATTCATAAGCCGGATGCGAGGATCTTCGACATCATGGCGAAAAGACTGGGTGTGAAAAACGAGGAATGTCTGATGATCGGCGATGTCTTCGCCACCGACATCCTTGGCGCCTATCGGGCAAATATGACGCCGGTCTGGGTAGTATCCGATCCCTTACGTCCGGCTGAGTCCTATAAAGGATACAGGATCGAAGACCTCAGAGGGATCTATCCGATCTTAGAAGAACTGAACAAGGCAGCTTAGTCTGCCTTTTCTTGTACCGAAAGTACAATATGGTTAGGTACCTTGACATATGGAATGTTTTTATTTAAAGTGTAGCTGTAAGATATTTAGGTACCTAATAGAAAGGAGTTCATGATGAGACATTTTATAGATGAAACAAACGGATCGGGATGCGAAGAAAGAAGACATCATCCTTTGAGACGGCATTGTCACAGACACAGGATGCATCATCCGTTCATGCGGGACCGCAATGATCTCGAGGGCATGTATATGGCGGTAGCCAGAATGATGGGCCACGAGGTCAGAAGACGCTTCGGCATGAGTCAGGACCGCATCATTGCCATATTAAAGGAAAACGGCGGCACGATGTCGCAGAGGACTTTACAAAGGCTTTTGGACATCAAGCCGGGTTCGATCTCCGAGATCCTGAGCAAGATGGAAGAGAAAGGACTGATTGAAAGAAGCAAAGACGATGAAGACAAGAGGGCTTCTTTGATCACTTTGA
>ONXX01000133.1 GCA_900321955.1 uncultured Bacillota bacterium
CGGCTTCAAAACCGTCAGCTATCCGTATTTCGAACAGGAGTAATAGATATGACAGAAATGAAAATGATCGGACTGATCGGCGGCATGAGCTGGGAAAGCACCGTTACGTATTATCAGGTGATCAACGAAACCATCCGCCGTGAGCTTGGCGGCCTGCATTCCGCCCGCCTTCTGATCCACAGTATTGATTTCGCACCGGTCGCGGCTGCCCAGGAAAAAGATGACTGGGATGCCTGCGCGAAGGCAATGGAAGACGCCGCTGTTTCTCTGGAAAAGGGCGGTGCGGACATTATTCTGATCGGTGCCAACACCATGCATATCGTGTATGAAGAGATGGTCAAGGTCATCAATGTGCCAATCCTGCATATCGCCGATGCGACGATCTCCCGCTTAGAAAAAGACGGAATCAAAAAGGTTGCCTTATTAGGCACGAAATATACGATGTGCAAAGATTTCTATAAAAAGCGGATTATCGATGCCGGCATTGAAGTCTTGCTGCCTAAGCGGATCGATGAAGTCAATGCGATCATCTATGATGAGCTGTGCAAAGGCGTTGTTTTGAACCAATCCAAAGAAAAACTCTTGAAGATCATTGCGGAACTGAAAACACAAGGTGCACAGGGCGTGATCTTAGGTTGTACGGAACTGGATCTGCTGGTCAAGCCGGAAGACAGTGATCTGCCGGTTTACGATACCACCTTCATTCATTCACAAGAAGCGGCCTACCGGGCCTTAGGAAAAGAATAAGCGAGCCATCTGGCTCGCTTTGTCTTAGTATACACTTTGGATTGTTTCTGCTTTGGCAATTGCCTCATTTAATGACAGACCGCTGTAATCCTGGGCGGCAAAGAGGCGACCGGAATGGCGATCGTCAAGAAAGACGCCGACGACAACACCCGGTAAAGCCGATGCTGGATCATTTGGTGCGCCTGGTCCGCCAAGGTCCGTTCGGCACCAGCCCGGATCAGTCAGGTTGATCATGATGGTTTCTCCATACTGCTTATAAATTCATTATATGAAAGAAGGAAGAGGTAAGAAGCGGAAACGATATAATAGAAGAAGAGAAAAGTTACAGATCATCAGGAGGATAGAGTCATGGAATTCAAGAAAGTCATTCAAGAACGTTATTCCTGCCGTCGTTATACTGACAAACCGGTTGAGAAAGAAAAACTGGATGCGATACTAGAGGCCGGCAGAGTAGCACCAACCGCCAAGAATCTGCAGGAACAGCACGTCTATGTCGCATGTACGCCTGAAACTCTGGCCAAGGTCGATCAGGTCACGCCGTGCCGTTATGGGGCACCGGTCGTATTGATCGTCGCCTACGATAAGAACAACGTCTTCACCTATCCGGGTGAACGTGTTGATTCCGGTCGGGAGGATGCCACGATCGTCACAACCCACATGATCTTAGCGGCAACCGATGAAGGACTTAACAGCCTTTGGATCAACCGCATCGATCCGGATGAAGTCATCAAAGTCTTTGGCTTACCGGAAAATGAGGATGTCCTGATGGTAATGGATATCGGCTATGGTGATGAAAACTATGGTCCAAGCACCAATCATGAAAATCGCAAAGATCTGAGTGAGACGGTCACCTATCTGTAAGGAGCACATATGAACAGCATCTATCATCGTGTTTCCATTCGTAAATATCAGAATAAGCCGATCGAGAAGGAAAAGATCCTGGCCATCTTGAAAGCGGCGATGCAGGCCCCTTCGGCAACCAACCAGCAGCCTTGGGAATTCTATGTCGTTACCAATCGGGAAAAGCTGATCGCTCTTGCCGACAGTAATCCCTATGCTTCCGCTTGCAAGGAAGCGCCCTGTGCCATCGTGGCAGTTTATCGGAAAGACTGCCGGATTCCTTCGTTTGCCCAAATCGATCTTTCCATTGCCATGGAGAACCTGTGGCTGGAGACCGATGCCCAGGGATTGGGCGGCGTCTGGATCGGTACGGCCCCGCTGCAAGACCGCATGGAGGCTGTAAAGAAGATCCTGGATCTGCCTGAAAATCTTGAGGCCTTTGCCCTTTTCCCATTGGGTTATCCGGCGGAAGAAAAGAAGCAGCAGGACCGCTTTGAAGAAGAGCGGATCCACTATGTTGATTAATTTCCTTTCAATATGATTTATATTATCCGGCATGGCAAGACCGATCTGAATCAAGCCAATGTTTTACAAGGACGAAGCGATCATCCGTTAAATGAAGAAGGGATCGATCAGGCAAGGAAGGCGGCAGAAAAATTGAAAAGTATCTCTTTCTCTTATGTCTTTTCCTCGCCTTTACAAAGAGCCTTGGAAACGGCAAAGATCATTGCCCCAACGCTTGAACCGATCAAAGACGAGCGCTTGATTGAGATGGACTATGGGCCTTACGAAGGAAGTGATTTGAATAAACTCGATCCGGAACTTCTTCGTTTCTTCTCTGACTTCGTCAACGAGAAAGCACCCGAAGGGATGGAAGAACTCTCCGATGTCGTGAAACGGACCGGCGAATTTTTGAAAGAGATAAAAGACCTCGAGGGAAACATTCTGGTTTCCACCCACGCCATTGCCATGAAGGGCTTTCTGGAAAATCTGACACCGGATTCCAAGGGTTCCTACTGGGCAAAACATATCGGCAACTGTGCCGTCTATGTCACGGAAAAGAAAAACGGGAATTTCAGTATTCCCGTTGAGATCTGAATAAAACAGGAGGTCAAATGACCTCCTTTATAAATGATTTACTCGATGCCTAAGACTTTGTATTCTTTGTCTTCGACAGCCTTTTTGAGAACCTCGTTGTCGACGTCCTTGGAGAGTTTGACCTGCGCAATTCCCTTTTCGTGATCAGCGCAAGCTTCCTCTACGCCATCAATGGCCTCTAAGGCTTTCTTGACTGTTGCTTCGCAATGTGGGCACATCATGCCTTCTACTTTCAATGTCTTTTCCATATCGTTTCTTTCCTCCTTATTTCCCATACCGATATAGGTATAGTCTTCATCTTCAATAGCTTTCTTGATTTCGTCTTCATTTGGAAGATCTGTATAGGTGATTGTAGCGATGCCGCTTTGATAATCGGCTTTGACGTTTTCAATTCCTTTTAATTGGCCTAAGGCTTTTTCAATGCGCTTCTCGCAATGTTCACACATCATGCCTTCAATGCGGATGACTTCATGATTAGACTTCGTTTCTGCCTTGATCTCTTCTTTTGGCAGATGGATGGCGTTCTTCAAAGGATGATCGTGCCTGCTGTCATGCAGATCAAAGAGATTGAGACGGTAGGTGAGAAAGAAACAACCGACGATACAGGTGAATCTCTGAATGATGTAAACACGGACGACGTCGATTATTCTTTGGATGATGACGAGTCGGATCCTGTCGATGAAAATGAAACGACTCCTGATGAACGAATACCAGAGATCGATGATGTCATTTCACCGGTCTACAGCAATTCTCCGGTATTTTCTGAACAGAAACAAGATCCGATGATACAGAATACATTGCCTGATTTTAGAGTTACCTTAGAAAATGACATTCCATCCGACGCACCGGAGGCATTCCCCGATTTTGAGATGTCGGATGAATATGAGGAAGACGACGGCGCTTTTGATACTCCCGGCATTCCTGATTATTTCAAAAATATTCCGGAGAATCTTCCTGTGCCAACTTTGGATGATCATTCTGACACGGGTTATCGTTCTTTTTTCGATCGGGTTGCCGCCCAGAAGCCCGAACCGCAGCCCGTAGCCCAGAAGCCGGAGCCGCAGACC
>ONXX01000040.1 GCA_900321955.1 uncultured Bacillota bacterium
CGGTAATAAGAAAAGGACTGCGTTTCGTTTTCTTTTCTTCGGTTATAATAGTTTTATGAAATATCCTGATTTTATAAAGAAAGGCAGCCGGATCGGCATCTGTGCGCCAAGCGCCGGTGTCGGTAAAAAGCTGGAAGAATTTGAACTTTCCAATGAAGTATTGGCTTCAAAGGGCTATCGCATAAAAGAGACGGCTTCGGTACGGGTCAACAATGAACGTTCCGCCAGTGGCAAGAAAAGGGCGGCTGAGCTGGATGAACTCGTCCAGGACAAGGATGTCGATATGATCCTTTGTGCAGCCGGCGGTGATTTCATGCTGGAAATGATGCCGTATGTGAACTTTGATCATATCCGTGAAAATCCGAAATGGATCTGTGGCATGTCCGATCCGACCAATCTTCTTTTCCCGGTCACCACGATGCTGGATATCGCAACGCTCTATGGCACAAACGGGGCAGGTTTCACCTATGACCGTTCAAGACCGCAGTCGACCTTTTTCCGCTATATCGAAGGGGACATTGTCAAACAGAATTCCTATAACCGCTACATGACCTTCTTGGATATGATCAATGAAAATCATGTCTACTATCCGGTGAAGTGGCAAAGCAAGAAAGAGGAATTACAGATTGAAGGACGTCTGATCGGCGGTTGTCTGGAATGCATTGAAAAGCTGATCGGTACCAGATTCGATCATGTCAACGAGTTCATCGATCGCTATAAGGGTGATGGCATCGTGTGGTTCCTTGATGTCTTCAATATGTCTTCCTACAATTTCTATCTGACCTTGTTGCAGATGGAAAATGCAGGCTGGTTCCGTCATTGCAAGGGCATACTGATCGGCCGGATCTGCTTCCCGAATGTGGAGGATCCAAAGCTTGACTATATCAAGGCAGCCGATAAGGTCTTGAAGAAGATCCCACACATTTGCGAGATGGACATTGGTCACACCACACCTTATATGACACTGATCAACGGTGCTTTGATCGATGTGCGCTACAAGCAGGGAAAGGGCTCTATTGCCTTCAAATTAAAATAGGACTTGCGTCCTATTTTTCTTTTTACTGTTTGTTTACGTAGCTTACGAGATCGTTGTAGAAGTCCTGTATATCGCTCTTTTTCGTTGCCCAGGAACAGACGAAGCGCACGATCGTGTGGTCCTTGTCGTAAGGTCCCCATTCGGTTACTTCATAGTTGGTCTTGATGCGTTCGTAGAGGCGGTTTTCCAGGATCGGGAAGATCTGGTTGGTTGGCGAATCGATATACATCGGAATCGAGAACTGGGTTAAGATGTATTTCAGGGCCTGGGCCATGATGTTGGCGTTGCGGGCGTTGTCGAAGTAGTCTTTTTCTTCGAATAAGGCTAAGAACTGTACACCCAGCAGTCTTCCTTTTGCCAGCATGGAACAGTGCTGCTTGATCAGGTAACGGAAATCCGGTTTGAGTTCATCGTTTTTGATGACCATCGCTTCGCCCATCAGGGCACCGTTTTTCGTGCCGCCGATGTAGAAGATGTCGGTGAGGTCACAGATGTCTTTCAAAGTCAGATCGTTGCCCGTGGCAACTAAGGCGTTGCCAAGTCTGGCACCGTCAAGATATAAATATAAACCGTATTCCTTGCAAACATTGGAAATGTCGGTCAGTTCCTTTTTGCTGTAGATCGTGCCGAATTCGGTCGCGTTGGAAACAAAGACCATCTTAGGCTTGACCTTGTGTTCATCGGTGTGTTCCGACATGACGGTGCGGATCTCTTCGGCAGTGATCTTGCCGTCTTTTCCTTTGACCGCAATGATCTTGTGGCCGGTTGCTTCCACAGCACCGGTCTCATGAACGTTGATGTGACCGGATTCCACGGAGATGACCGCTTCGTGGGAGCGCAGCATGGAGATTGCCACGACGTTGCATGGCGTACCGCCGGTAATGAAGTGAACATCGACATCTTCGTGTTCGATCACGCGTTTGATGAGATCTGCAGCAGCCAGACAGTATTCATCCATGCCGTACCCGGCGGATTGAACGTTGTTAGTCTGGATCAGGGCACGCAGTACTTTCGGACAGGCACCCTCGGAATAATCGTTCGCAAAAGAATACATGTTGTTAACCTCTCTTCCTAATTATAACAACCTCACAGTCTTTCCGTCTTTGATAACGACTTTATTTTTGATCAGCTTACTCAAAAGGCGGGATAAGGTTTCTCTTCTGATAAATAAGTCATCGGCCAGATCGGAAACAGAGCTGTAAGTAATCTTGTTTCCGTTTTCGCGCAGGTAGGTGATGAAGCGCTCTTGCGCCGAATCGATCGACAAAAGGCGTATGCGGCTGTGCAGCCGCTTGCCGGAATCGGCCTGGATCTGCAGATAGGCGAGAAGAAAATCGGTGTTTTCTTCCAGAAAACCGATCAGAACATCTTTTTTAATAAGGATGATGCCGCTGTCGCTTTCGGCAATCACATCACCTTTGTAAAAAGGCTGTGACGAAAACAGAAGATTGTTTCCGAACATGTCATCTTCCTTTAATCGGTTATAGATGATGGGGTTTCCGTTTTCCGGGTAGGAAGTAATGAGCAGCTTGCCGTATTTGACGATGCCGATCTCTCCGCAGCGGTCATTCTCATAAAACAAAGTTTCTCCTTTGCGGAGTTCCTTATAGATCAGTCTTTCTTTTTCTTTCTCATTTAAGAGGGCAATAATGTTCATTTTCCGTGATCCAGGTCACATATTTTTACATTTCTATTATATATAATATTCTTCTGTGAGGTATTGGAAAATGAAAAAAGTATTACTTATCTTAGCTGTCCTTCTCATGCTTTGCGGCTGTGGTGCCCAGAAGCAGGAAGAGACGGTTCCCGAAACAGTTGTTGATCCTTCGACGCTGACAATTGTCACACCGAAGGGCGCTCCGGTCTTAGCTTTCTATGACCAGATCGAAAACGCAAACTACACACGTGTTACTGCTGATGCCATCTCCGCTTTATGGACCGGCGATCAGTCTCCGGATGTTCTGGTCGTTGACCTGACCAGTGGTGTCAAGGCCATTGAAAACGGCGCAGAATACAAGCTTGCGGCCATCATCACCTTCGGTAACTTCTATCTGGCTTCAACCGGCCACGATGAAAACGAAACAATGGATGCTGACGACAAGATCGTCTTATTCGGCAATGAAAACATGCTTCCAAGCAGATTATGGCACTATCTGTATGGCACAGACTATGATGCAAGTTTAGTTTATGAAGCAGACGCACAGCAGGCTGCTGCGGCACTTGCTTCCGGCAAGGCTTCTGATGGCAGCGATGTTGATTACGTCTTCCTGGCACAGCCGGCTTTATTCGGTTCTTTGAAGAAGAATGAAAACGCCAAGATCTATGCTGATATTCAGGAAGAATACAAGAACAAGTCCGGTCAGGATATGATCCAGGCTGCTGTCTTCATCAAGAACAGCGTCGATGCAGCTACCGGCAATGCTTTCTTAGAGAAACTGCAGGCTTCGATCGAAGCAGCCATCGCTGATCCGACCGTAGTCGAATCCGGTCTGTCCGTCTTCAAGGATGATGAAGCGACTGCACAGTATGGCTTCAATCCGACGGTTGTCGTCAATGTATTCAAACAGAAGAACGCTTTAGGAGTCAACGCCATGGGCTTAGGCTTTAAGAAGGCGATCGACATCAAGAGCGATATCGATGCATTCCTTTCGATCTTCTCAATCAATCAAACCAGTGAAGAGATTTATTTCAAGTAAAAAAACCATCTTTATTATCGGAATTGCATTACTTGCCACGCTGTGGCAAGTTTTGTCATTTTATATCGGTGAAGATACGATGGTCTTCCCGGGACCAGTCTCAACACTTCGCTATGCCTTTTATCTTTTAGGCAAGGAATATACCTACCGTTGCATCGTTTCGACGATGTGCAGGATGCTGATGGGCTTTGGCTTTTCTCTTCTTGCCGGTCTGCTTCTTGGCGTCATTGCCGGGAATTTTGAAGTGTTTGGTCAGCTGTTACAGCCTTCGATCATCATGCTCAGAGCGATCCCGACAGCATCGTTAGTCTATCTGTTTATCGTTCTGGCCGGTTTTAAAAACGCACCGATCTATCTGGTCTTTCTGATCAGTTTTCCGATCATTTATGAGGGCGTGAAGACCGGTGTGGCCAATGTATCGCCGGCAATCATCAATGCCACCAGGCTGGACGGCGCTTCCTTTGTCAAGGAAAATCTGAAGATCCGGCTTCCTTTGGCCTTTCCGTATATTGCCGCTTCGATGGCTTCCGCCTTTTCTCTGTGCTTCAAGATCGAGATCATGGCGGAAGTGATCACCGGTTCTTCCGTGGCGGGATTAGGTTCAGCCATACTTGGCGTGCGTTCCTCTGATCCGACCAATATGATACCGGTCTTTGGCTATTCGGCGATTGCCGTCGCTTTGATGCTGGTGATCGATCAGCTTGCTTCTTTGATCCGGGATAAAATCAGAGTGAATTAGTTTATAATAGTTAATGATGAAAAGAAATAAGCGAGCGAACTTAAGATCGCTGGTCATCATTGCGGTGCTTTCGCTGCTGGTGATCGCCGGCTTCTTTGCCCTGACGACGAATTTTGCGTTTGTCGGCAAGAAGTCGATCCATGAGGACGCTAAAAAGTATATGACGCGGCATTGTCTGGCTTTTTACCCCGATTCCAAACAGGGGTTTTCTTTCGCTAAGGACTTATGCAAAGGGGAGAAGAACGACACGATCTATGATTACACGCTTGTCCCGTACGGCGATTATTATCTGGTCAATTACGGCATGGACCGAAAGTATTTTGCCGATGCCGATTTTGAACCGGTTGTCATCGATCAGATGAGCGAGGACGGAAAGAAGATCATTGTTGATTATCTTCGCTATACCTATAAAAAGGAAAAACCGGACCAGTATTACAACGCGGATTTTCTGTCCAAACTGCAGCTGGAAAATATCGATTTTTCCAATGTGACCTATTCAATCAGTGAAGAGAACGTTCTGGTGGATCTGCCGCAGTATCAGTTGCAGATCGAGGTTCCTTTGAAGTATATGCAGAAAGAGATCGGCATGAATTTCGGTTTTCCGGATGAGATTTACCGCAAGCCGGTCTACATCGATCCCGATCCTGCCCATCCGATCGTCTGTCTGACCTTTGATGATGGTCCGCAGCTCAATTTTGATCCGGGCGAGTCCAGCTCTGAAGCAATCGTCGATCTGCTTTACAAGTATGATGCGTCCGGTACTTTCTACGTCATCGGCAACATGATGGAAAACCGGGAAATCTGGGCGGATTATCAGTTCTATGCGCTGATGAAAAGATCGATCAATCAGGGAAACGAATACGGTTCCCACACCCAGACCCACGAACAGGCTTTGACGGATCTAAGCGGCAGCGAAACGATACGCAAGCAGATCGAGGGACCATCTGAGTATCTTAAGGATTTTATGGGCTATCAGATGGCAACATTTCGTCCGGTGGAAGGCTCTTTCAATGATGAAGTGCTGAAATCGACGACGATGCCGGCCATCCTGTGGGATGTTGATTCGGAAGACTGGCTGACCCGGGATCCGGAGCAGATCGTTGCACAGGTCTTGAAATATGAATATGATTCCGGTGATATTGTCCTGTTCCATGATATCTATGACGAGACGGTGGAAGCACTTGAAAAGATCCTGCCGGAGCTGATCAACAGAGGCTGTCAGCTTTTATCGGTAAGTGATATGCTTCGCTTCTACAATATCGAGCCGACTTCAATCGATTATTTTTATTCGCCTAAGTATTACGAGTAATAATCCTGTTTAAGAATTCGATATATCTTTCAGCGACTTTCGGGTCGCTGATTTTTATTTGGTCATAAAAAGAGGTCAGCCTGGAGAAGAAGGCATCGGAGATGCTGACTTTGGCAGAAAAACCGTTCTTAGTAAAGACGATGCCGGGGAATTCATCTTCCAGACGGGCACGCAGGTAGGGAGAATCTTCGATGATTTCAAAGGTCAGGATGCGGCTTTCTGAAGAATGGAAGGCCGAAGAGCTTTCCTGAATGTTGGCGATGACGGCGGAAACCGGAATAAAAACCTCATCCTTTTGATCCAATAGAGTCATGGAGACGATATTGTCAAAGCGGGCATGATAGATCTTCTCGCTTTGCGGATAATGATAATAAAGATAGTAGAAATCATTTTCCCGATATAAGAACAAAGGCGCGATCTCTTCTTCCTTGTTTTTGCCCTGACGGCTGATCGAAAGAAGTTTTCTCTTGCGTATGGCTTCCAAGGCATCTTCCAGCCGGTTGATAAAATGAAGGTCCTTATGTTTATTGCGGTATTCCAGTTTCTTGAGATCTTTTTCTTCATAGATCGAGATAAAGGAATAGAGTTTGTCTTTTAGTTTTTTTAAAAAGCGGTCATCCAGATTCTTTAATGAATTCAAAGAATCGATGATGATCTTGATCTCCGAAACGGAAAAGGGCGCTTCCGAAAGGTAATAGCCGTTTTCGTATTCCACATCATAGCCGAAGATCTCCATGGAACGAAAGTCGTCGTAAAGAGTCTTCCGGTTGACGGAGGTGATACCTTCTTTTTCCAAAAGGGCACAGATCTCGCCGATCGAAAGCTTATGGTCCATATCGGAGTATTCCTTCATGATGGAAACAAGGGAAAACAAACGCTGTTTATTCATAATTCCATTATATATGTGTCCAAAAAAACGGACAATGTTTTCCTTCAAAAAGAATAGTATGAAATCAGGAGGAAAGAAAGATGAAGAAAGTTCTGATTGAAAATCTCTGGCTGATGGCTATCGGGTGGTGTCTGTATCTCAATGATCACATCCTGGCCAGTGCGGCGATCATGTGCTTTGCGGCACTTTACAGCCTTTACGTCATTGGTGAGGTAGACGTATTGCGCTGTGCTGTGACATTTATCGGCATCTATATCCTGACCTTGTGTCTGTATCTTGCCGGTAATATTCCATACTTTTTCCCAAGTCTTCATACATTCGGCGCAATGATTGCCTTCGATGCGGCGATTCTTCAGGAACTCATGTATAAGATCAGACGAAAAGAAATGCTGACGATATTATCATTTATGCTGATGGCGTATCTGCTCATCACTCTCTTAGTCATCTTCGTTGACGAAAGTGACTACGCATTATTCGGCAAATCTTCACTCTTCTTAATGAATGCCTTCATCTTTCTGCCTTTCCTCATACCTTCCGTCCTGGTCTATGTCCATCGTACGGAACAGGCAATTGTCAGGAAACAGCAGAAAGCGACAGGAAAGATTGCCGATATCTGATCAGCAATGTACTGTTTGTTTCATAGATGACTGTCCTTTGAAAGGACAGTCTTTTCATAAAAAAAGATTGAAGCTCTTAGAAGGCTTCAATCTCTTCTTTCAATGTCTTGATGATTTCATCCTGGGGAATAGCTCTGATGATCTGTCCTTTCTTAAACAGGATGGCCTGGTCTTTGCCGCCGGCTACACCGATATCGGCACGGGAGGCTTCCTGCGGTCCGTTGACCGGGCAGCCCATGATGGCGACACTGACATCCTTGTGGACGTTTTCCAGATAGGCTTCCATCTCCTTGACGATCGGCAGCATGTCATACTGTATTCTGCCGCAGGTCGGACAGGAGATGAGGTTTGGCACATCCCGTTTCAGATTGCAGGCTCTAAGCAGCATCTTGGCAACTTTGATCTCTTCAACCGGATCATCGGAGATGGAAATGCGGATCGTATCGCCGATGCCGTTTAAAAGCAGATTGCCAAGTGCCAGGGAGGACTTGATTGTGCTGTTGAGAAGACCGCCGGCTTCCGTGACACCCAAATGGAGCGGATAGGGGAAGGTCTTTGCGGCCAGTCCATAGGCCTTAATGCATTCTAGCGGATCGGAAGATTTAAAGGAAAGGCAGACATCATGGAAGTCAAGAGCTTCCAGAATGCGCAGATGATCTTTGGCGGATTCGATCATCGCTTCTTCCGAGTGCTGATATTTACGGTTAAGACTGCCGGCATTGATGCCGATACGGATCGGGATATGCCGTTCTTTGCAGGCTCTTACGATCTCTTTGATCTTGTCTTCGTTTTCGATATTGCCCGGATTGAGACGGATCTTATCGGTGCCGTTGGCGATGGCTTCCAATGCGAAATCGGGATTGAAATGAATGTCGCAGACCAAAGGGATGGAAATTCTTTCCTTGATCTGTTTCACCGCTTTGGCGTCTTCCATATCGAGTATGGCGACTCTGATGATTTCGCAGCCGGCTTCTTCCAGTCTTTTGATCTGACTGACTGTCGCTTCGACATCTTTTGTTTTGGTGTTTGTCATCGACTGAATGATTACTTTATTCTGACCGCCGATCTGAACACCGCCGACCTGGATCGGCCTGGTTTCTGTTCTTTTCATACGTTCATTATAAAACAAAAGGCCGTGAGCGATGCGCACAGTTTTGAAAGGCAATGCATTCACCGATAAAGTATAATGAAGATATGAGCTGTCCCTTATATATAAGAAGCGTTTATTCACTGCTGTCATCGATGTGTACGATCGAATCGATCGTTTCGTATGGCAAAAAATACGGATATACGCATCTTGGCCTGGTCGACCGCAATGTTCTGGCCGGTGCCATGGCTTTTAAGAAGGCCTGTGAAAAAGCCTCGATCAAACCGGTCTATGGACTGGAATTTGATCTGGAAGCAGAAGAAAGAATCTATACGATGATCCTCTATGCCAAAGATGACGAAGGCTATAAAAACCTGATGGGTTTGTCCAGCCATATCTGTACGAAAGAGATAAAGGCCATTGACCTCAAGACCCTTCATATGTATAAGGAACACAATATCCTGTGCCTGCTTTCCGACAACATGCCTTTGACCCGGGTGATCGATAAAAAGGAAGATCCATCGGAAACGCTGGAAAAGCAGAAAATGTGGTTTGGCGATTATATCGTCGGTCTTGTCGACCACGACATCGCTTCCAATGCCTATCGGGACAGGCAGATGAAGCCGATCCTAAAAAACGCAGGCATCAAAACGATCGCTTTGAGCAGGACATTCTATCTTGACAGAGATGATCATGAAGAATTCAACGTCCTAAAATGTATCCGTGACAAGCAGATCCTTAGTGCCTCTGACAGCATCGAAGAAGTCGGACGCCATTTCATGAGCATGGAGGAATACGACTCGCTTTATGAAAAAGAGGATCTGATCAATACCGATCTGCTGGCTTCCCGCACAGATGTGAAGATGGCTTATATGACTTCGCTCCCGGTTTATGAAAACAACAAGGGTGTGGCTTCCAAAGATTATCTGGTTTTGTTATGCAAAGCCGGCCTCAAGCGCCGTTTAAAAGACAGAGTT
>ONXX01000008.1 GCA_900321955.1 uncultured Bacillota bacterium
AGCAAGGAAAAACGGAACGACATAGTAGGAAAGAATGATCATGCATAACTTTCCGATTTCCGTTTCTTCAAAAAAAGGAACAGCAATTTCGAGCACACTTAAAAGCGTATTAATTCCATACCACAGCACCAGAAGAAGCAAGGAAGCCACGATAGGTTTGCTGTCCACAAGTTTTTTGATATTCTTTATCATCATCCATCCCCTCTTTTGTATCTATTTCTATTGTATCCAAATTATGACTATTGTTTAAAAAACAGCCAATACGGCTGTTTTTGCAGCACAAGAAAACAAAAAACCATCTTTCCAAGATGAATATCAATGAAGAAGGATGGTTTCTGTTTGTTCTATTTCTTGGCAGCCTTGAATGCGTCTACCTTTTCGCGCATCGTATCATCCATGTTCCACAAGAACTTGAACGATGCCCAGGAACCTAAAACCAGGATGCCCGGCAGAAGACAGCAGAGTGCCTTGATGCCGTTGATCGTCGTCAGAGACTGGCTCAATGCGGCGCCATTATAGCCAACCAGGCCCAGCAATAACATCGCTGCGGAATTGCCGATCGTCTGACCGACCCGGCGGCTGAGATTGAAGGTACCGTAGATCGAACCCTCCGTCCTTTTTCCGGTGATCATTTCATTGTAGTCGATCGCTTCGCCCAGCAGACCCCATTGCATATAGATGGAGATGAAGGCAAAACCCATCGCCGTATTGGAACAGATCGCATAGACCCACGGATTCACATTGAATAACATCATTGCTCCATAGAGAAGGACATAGAAAATGCAACTGATCAGAAGACCATAGCGGATCAGCTTTTCCAGTCCGATCTTCTTGGCGATCCAAGGTCCCGTAGCGAAGATGATCAGCATTGCCGGAGCACTTAACAAGGTACCGTAGCTGGCGATCGAAATGTCGCCCAGGACATCGGCATACATGTAGTTGCTTAAGGTGTTGCCGACATACTGCATCATGCAGATAAATAAGCCGTGAACGCAAAGGGCCACAAAAGGACGGTTGACCTTGAGGACATTCAGGATATCGGTGACCTTGATGTCGTCATCCGGCTTTTCTTCAACATTGTTTTTCTCAAAAGTCAGATAGTAGTGAGCCATACACATCGCAAAACCGATGATCGCACATACTGCTGCGCCGATCGCATAACCGACGGCATTGCTTTCACCATACCGCTTTAAGAATAACGGCATGATAAACAAAGCAATCAGTGTGGCAGCGGCCGAACCGATGCCTCTGGCGGAAGAAAGCGAAGCTCTTTCTTCATCCGTATCAGCCATCGAGGAAAGTAAAGATCCAATCGGGATATTGAACATCGTATAGGCGCCTTCATAAAGGATCTTCAAACCAAATAACAGGCAAAGTCTTGCCAGTCCTTCAAAAAGGCTTGGGACAGACCACAGGGCAATAAACGTCACACACAGTAACGGAGCGGAACGTAAGATCCAGGGACGAAACTTCTCCTTCAGACTGCTGCTTCTGGCGTAGGACTTGTCGATGTAGGCACCCATCAGAGGGTCATTGATAAAATCCCAGATGTTCCAGATCAATAAGAGTGCGGCAATCGTTCCCGGCTTGATCCCCAGGGCATCCGTGCAGTACATGGAAAAGGTGGAACTCATCAGGGCAAAGGTCATGACCCCGCCGCAGTCTCCCAGACCATAGCCGATCTTGTGTTTCAGTTTCAATGTTTTTTCTTTTTTCATAAATCTCCCCTTACTATCGATCGTATTCACTGTATTTGCAATTACTCGTCTTCAACAAACCACACCGGCAGGTCATGAATGCCGCAATGAACCATGACAAACGTACCTCCCTGTTCAATCTCTCCCTGTCCGCGCAAGCGGAAACCCTTCTCGCTTTTCGGCAGGAACAACTGAACTTCATCGGCTCCTTCATCAAAGATCGGACAGACCAGGATCCGCTCTCCCAGCATGAAGGCATCCGATTCCCTGTCGTAATCCTCATCCCTTAAGAAGACCGGGGTGATCAGCGGCATATTGTTGGCAATGCACTTGGCCATCTCCTTCTTCAGATAAGGCAATAGGCTTTCTCTTACATCAAAGATCGCCTTGACCTCTTTCATCAGATCCGGATAAAGCCAAGGCATCGTGGAATCTTCATGTTCCTTCCAGGAATGTAAGACAAAACGCGGCAGGAAGACGCCATACTGCAGCCAGCGGATGAACAGTTCCTTGCCCGGTTTCGGTCCGGCAAAACCGCCGATGTCCGGGCCGAAGAAGGCAAAACCGGACAGCGCCATGGTCATCGCCTGATAGTGGTTGTAGCGAAGTTCTTCAAAGTCCGTATAGTTGTCCCCTGTCCAGGTCGAAGCGATGGCCTGCGTACCGGCAATGGCACAGCGTGAAACATGAAACGGTTTCGGATTTATCTCTGCGCAGGCTTCGCCGCTTGCCCTAGCCATCAGGTAGGAAAACAAAGGACGGATCCATCTTGCCGGGATCTCATGGCCAAAGCCATGGGCCAGAACATCCCTGTCATGGACGTCGTATTCGTTGTTGTCGTTCCAGATATTTTCGTAACCCTGTTCCACCAGAATTTCCTTCACGCAGTTTTTCCAGAAGGCATAGGCTTCCGGATTGGTGAAATCCAGATACGAGGCATTGCCGCCCCAGAACGGAAACTTCGCCGCCGTCCCGTCTTTGTAATGCAGGAACCATCCGTTTTTGGCGATTTCTTCGTACATCGGATGATCATCCAGAAAAGCCGGTTTGATATTGGGAAGGATCCGTAAGCCGTGCTTCCGGAAGTGTTCGGACAAAGCCTTGGGATCAGGGATCTTGTCACTGTTCCAGTGAAAGACATAGCGCTTTTCTTTGATCTGGGTATAGCCGCTGGACATATAGAAGCCGCCCGCCTTGATCCCGTACTTTTCACAGTTGTCGATAAAGGAACGAAGACGCGCATCGGCATCGGGTGCATCGGTGTATTCCATGGTGGAACCGCAGTAGCGGAAAGCCCAGTCCGGAATCTCGCCGATACCGCCGGTCATCTGAATGAACTTCTGCAGGATCTGTTTCGTACTTCCCAGAAGGATGTAGAAGACCATGTTTTCTTCTTCATAATGGATGGAATTGAAGGGTTCGTAGTAGTTGTCATGTTCCTTGCCGAAATCCACTTCTCCCTCGGAATAGGTATCGTAATAGATGCCATAGCTGCCCGCCTGATTCTCGCAGATATAGAAAGGCAGAAACTTGTATAAAGGATCACTGTACTTCGCCTTATAGCCCATCGAGTCATTGGTGTCGAGCTTATAGCGCTGATGGTTCTTGTCGACCGGACCGGCCTTATCGCCCAGACCGTAGATCCTTTGTCCTTCTTGCCTTCCGGTGTAATGGATCGAACCGTCCCCCAGCTCATGATCGAAGTTGTAGGCTAAGCCGCTGCGGTCTTCATAAAGGATGCCCTTGTCATTTGAAATGGTGATATGAAAATTGAGCAGGTCGATGGTAAAGTCATGGCCGCAATGTCTGAAACATAGTTTTTCATGATCTTCATGGACTTCCGGTGCACAGAGTTTAAAGCCATCCAGGGACAGCTTGTCTCTTCCTCTTATTCCTGTTCCCTGATGGGCAGGATCAATGCTGAAGGTCGGCAAAAGATCCTCGTTTTTGATTAACGCCACTCTTAAAATGTCTTCAATAAAATCGATGCGCATGAGGATGCCGTCGCTGCGGTATAAACGCGTATGTTTATCGGCACGGTCTAATATGAACTGATGTTTGAACTTCATGCCTTGGGATCTCCTTTTGTCAGCATATTCTTTACAAGTTTGAGATAAGATGGTCTTCCCATCTCTGTTTTCGTTTTCTTAAAGCACAATACTTTGGATGAATGATGATCCGTTTTCTTCCATTTCACAAGATCGCTTCCGTTAGGATCAGCGGTCTTCACAAAGTTGGCCAGATAATCCATCATCTGTCCGGATACTTCCTCATCCCGCTTTGAGAAGGTCCGCCAGGACGTATGCAGACGCCCAAAGATATAGCGCAGGTCGCAGGAATGAAAGGCTCCGTTCTTGTCGCCGGGCTGATCAAGATCAAAGTAGTAGACATAGGCACCGTTGTCTCTGGCGAAGCGGTTACCGATATAGGCCATGATCGGTGCATAGAGATCGTTGCTGGTATAGCCCAGCATATAATCGATCTTCAGTGGATCTTTGATCAGCACATCGACGCTGTCCTTTAACAGGTAACCGTCAATGACCGGCATCATGTTGCGGGTGTTGTCTTTCCTTCTTTGTTTTATTGCTTCATAAGCGGCGTGGATACGGTTGATATCACATTGTTCAAATTCATCAAAATCTTTGCAGCCGCTTAACTGAATCATCTCATGCCAATAGTCATAGGTCTCTGCCGCCTTTTTAGGCAAAGCAAACTTGGGAAACATGCCGCCGCCCGACATCATGACTGCCTTCTGAAAGAGGCCTTCGTTGTCATGATTGAGGCAAAGGTACTGGACAGAGATCGCCCCGGCGCTCTGCCCCATGAGGGTGATCTTGTCCGGATCGCCGCCGAAATCTTCAATGTGTTTCTTCACCCAGCGCAAAGCCTGCAGCTGGTCGTCCAGACCGAAGTTGCCGTTTCGCTGATCGCGCTTCTCGATCTCTTCATGACAGAAGTAGCCAAGGACCCCGACCCTGTAATTCGCAAAGACAGTGATGATCCCTCTTTTTGCCAGTTCAAAACCGCGGAAAGGTTCTTCGCTGTTGGCACCGGAATTGAAACCGCCGCCATGGAAAAACAGGAGCACCGGACAATTCGAGGCATCCTTTGGCGTATAGATATTGAGATTCAGACAATCTTCATCGTATTGAAAGTCGATCCCTTCCCGAAACTCCCGGTAATAGAAACGGCGTTCAGGCACATCGAGATGCGGATCGTATTGACGGTACTGCGGACAGGCCTTGCCCATCGTTCTTCCGTCAATGATCTCTTCATAGGAATCGATCGTTTCACAATACGCAAAGCGTTTTGCCTTTGCGTAAGGGACAGCCAAAAACTCACAGGCATCTTCATACGCATTGCCCAGGATCGTTCCCATTGTCGTTTTCAAAGTTATAGTATCCAGCGGATGATTCAATTGATCTTTCAATTTCATTTGTCCTATCTCTTCCATTTTACAAAAATGGTCCCGGATTATAAACCGGTAGCCGGTACTTAAGCTGTCCTAAGCAACTGTTTTTGATTCACAAAATCATGTAAAATAAGAATAGAAGACGGGATATAGCGCAGTTTGGTAGCGCGCTTGAATGGGGTTCAAGAGGTCTCGGGTTCGAATCCCGATATTCCGACCATGAAAAGACAGCCGCAGAATAGAAACCTGCGGTTTTGTTTTCCCTGTACAAACAAAAACGCCGTTGTTTTCCAACGACGCTTTCGCTTTTTAAGATCGGTTGTTTTCTGCTTAACCTACCAGTCTGTCGTAGATCTCAAAAATGTATCCCTTGACCTGATTGGTATCGTTGATCAGTTCCTTGCCGTAAATTGTACGGTCAGAATATAAGAATCTGTGCAGAATGAAGTCAATATCATATTCCTTGCTTTGAACATTGCCTTCTTTAATGACTTTTGTCATATACTTTTCGATCTTTTCATAAGGGCCTTTCAAAGCTCCATACACCCTTCAAATTGTCATTTTTTTCGCAAATGTACCGAAAGTAAATCCATTTTGTTGACACAAGGGAAAACATATGAGATTATATTAATGCGTGGCGAGCAAGTCCACGCACTTTTTTTTACCCTTTTTTCGTAAATCATCCAATAGACAACAAAGAGTCCTGACAAACCGTCAGGACTTTTCTCTGCCTGTGTCTATTTCGAAGATTTTTTCTCCTCTTTTTCTTTCTTTTTCCGATTGAGATTTGCCGCGTACTCTTTATAGTAAGCAACCGGATCGCTCATATATTCGTTTTTCAGATCATCCAGATAGCCGAAGGTCTTGACACACTTCGTCCGGCATTGCCGCTTCTCTTTGTTCCAATAGCGCTCATACAGCTGCAGATACGGCCCCTTTTTCTTGTTTTCGATCCTCAAAAAATATGACATCGGTAAAGCTCCTCCCCTTAATGTTCATCTGCCTTTTTCACTAATTGGTTTCATTTTATAGGATCGATGTGAATTCTAACTGAATTGTAAATGAACTTTTGATTCCGGCAGCACAAATATTACCTTTTCTAACAAAAAGTCCCGTATATCCGGGACTTCGTACTTTATTCAATTTATGCGGATCTTGTTTGTCTAGTGGCAGCAGTCTCCCTCATGATGACAGTCATGGCTTTCCTCGTGATCGTGGTGATGACAGGTCTCATCCGGATTAAACTTTCAGTTGTAAGTTCTTTCGATCATTACGGCAGGACACAAAAATCGAAGAAGAGAGAATCATCAACAACGTCACTTCACTGAAAACATCTTTCATTCAAGTGACCATATAAAAACCACATCAGCGATGTGGCTTTCATTTTTTACTGATTGCCTGAGATGTGCGTCTCGATCAGTTCGGTTGCGAAGGTTCGTTGGTAGACATCCGTCAGAACGATGCCGCACCTCAGGTCACATTCTTCTAGTGGCTTATCTTCAACCTTTAAGGCATCCATGGAAGTGACACGGACCGTCTTGCCGTAAGGTTCGGACTTGATCAGGTTACCCTGTTCATCATAGTAATCGAAGATGAACTGCAGGCTCTGGCCAGGCTTGAGTTCCAGTGTGCCCTTTTCCATATGGGCATTTTCGTTGTCAGCCAGTGTGTAGCCTGTCACATGGCCTGAAATATCGACACCGGTATTCTCATCGATCGGATCCCATTCGATATCCAGGATGATATTGGTCTTGCCGTCCATGAGAGCCTTGACTGTGCCCTTATAGATCGTGCCCTTTTCAGATTCAACAGTATTGCCGACTTCGTATGGAGCCAGAACATTGTTGATGTGAATGCGGGTACCATCGGTTGAAACCACCGGATGGCCTTCTTCATCGTAGGCGCCCGGTGTATCATTTCCTAAGTAGCGCCAGCCTTCTTCGCACTTCTGATAGTAGACTTCCTTACTGTCGATGATGATCTTCCAGACCGTCTCCGGCAGATTGAGCTTATAGCCAAATTCTGCTTCGATCAAAGGAATATCGATGAAAGCCGGAACTTCGGCGTAATCTTCAAAGCCTTTGACATACCACTCTTCGTTTGTGTAGTCTTGAACAGACAGTTCACCCCATGGCGACTCATCTTTTTTGGCTTCCGTCTCAACCTTTTTCTGGTAAGCCATGATGGAGAAGTAGTCATCATAGAGTTTCATCGCTTTATCCATATTGGTGGCGGCATACTGCTTATGTTCCAGACCGTAGGTTGAAAGACTTCCATACGGGAAGGTGACGGCAATACCGTTGATGCCTTCGTTGGAAACACTGTTGCGGTAGACGATGGACGCTTTGAACTGATTGATGATCTCCTGAATCTCTTGTGATGTAGCGATCGAATCATCATAGTCGGCTGCATCCAGTTTCTGCAGGTAGTCGATCAAATCGATCTGTTCGTCACCGGTAAAGACATAGGACTGGGAAGCAGCTACCGAAATATCGGCATAATCTGCTGAGTCTTTGCGTATGGCAGCATCCTGCTTCTCATACAGATTGCTTAAACTGTCATAGGCTCTATTGATATAGCTCAAATCGACCAGTGACAAGGTTGTTTCATTCTTCTCTTTGCCGTCATTCAAAACCGTGTTATACACATCGAAGGCAGAGATCATCTCTTTGGCGAAGACCTCGGTAGCGATACTCGGGTCTCTGGCCAGAAGCTTGAAAGCCGAAGTATAGTACCAGCCAAAGCCGCTCTCGGTTTCTTCCGAAGCCAGGTAATAATCGGCATAAGGTTCGAGTACCTTTGCCAGTTCGACGCCCTGCATCAGACAGGCATCAAAACCGATCAGATCAAACTTCATGTCGGCCTTCTTGAGTACGTCGGCGATCTCGTTGACATCTATGGTACCGGCTTTATTGCCGTTACGGACATTGAGGCTGTCCTGACCGTAACCGGTACTTAAACCTCCGCCGTGATCCCAGAATACCAGCATAAAGCGGTCAGCGTCATAATTCGCTTTCGCCCAGCTTAAGAAATCATAAAGTTCATCCGGTTCGGACATTGATGTATCGGAAGGAATATCCAGTACTTTTGTGATCTGACCGTCGGCGATCTCATAACGACCGACCGATTCATCCTTGATTCCCTTGGTGAACCAGCGTCTGGAACCGCCTGCTTCGATGACAAATTTCAAAGAAGAACCATTCTTCGTTGCATCCAGCATCTGGTCGATGTTAAAGGTTGCCATCGCCATGCCGTCTTCCAGATTGGAACCGATGATGTATTCCAGGACGACGATATCCTTGTCCTTGGAATGGCTCGGGAAGAATTTTTCTCTTGACGGCGCATAGTCGCTCCTGAGCCTTGCGTAATCTTCCTGCATCGAAGCTTCACGGTCGATGATCTGACCGTTGCCGTTGACATTGTTGACCTTGGACTGCTGTTCATACATGATGATCTGCACCAGAGGACGAGGCATATACATCTGGATCGAAAGGAAGAGCACACCGGCCAGGATTCCGACCGCTTCACCGACAAAGACCACTTCTCTGCCGACGTTGTAGATAAAACGCATCCACCTCTTGATGAACCTGTGGATCCAGTACGTCGGACCGCCCAGGAACTTTGGATTCTTAAATGTCAGCAGGAAGAGGAAAACAAACGGGAACAAAACCGTCAGGATACGATAGAAAACGCCCTTGCCGAAATACTTGGCGATCTTCCAGAAAAGGATGATCAGAAACAGGCCGTAAATGATTGCTGCCAGCACAATAAACAGGAACGCGGTCAGACCCGCCATCGTTCCCGCTCTTGACCAGCGCAGATAGAAACCGCCTCCCAGGAAAATCGCTGTTAAGATAAGCGAATGGAAGTAGTAACGGCGGTTCTTAAAGAAGATCCTGGAGAAATGGCCTTCCGCCGCAAACGGAACCAGGGCCCATAAGCCATTCAGCCCCAGCTTGCGCAAAAGCCGGTAATAGATGAAAGCCTGTATGATCCAGGGCAGGATCCAGGCTACCGGTTTGGAAAAATAGTAAATAAACAGCATAGTTTATACCTCGATCAATATTTGATTTTATTATATCGAATGCCGGGCGGATACGCACACCGGCCTTACAGATTCCATTGAATTAGAAGGTCTCTTATAAAACTTTTTTGCTTCATTACAAGAAACGGGCAAATCGCTTGAGAAAGTACGTCATAGTGTCAATAATGAAGATGAACACAGAATGAAAGCAGAAAGGATTTGTCATGAGCAAAGTATTAGTTTCTTTTTTCTCCGCTACCGGAACAACAAGAAAAGTCGCGGAAGAGATCTGCAAGGTTGAAAACGGCGACCTCTATGAGATCGTTCCGGAAACGCCTTACACAAAACAGGATCTTGACTACACTGTCAAGGACAGCCGCAGCAACGTGGAGATGGCTGACGAATCCAGCCGTCCGGCATTTGTCAAAAAGTGCGACAGCATCGCCGACTACGACACCGTCTTTGTCGGTTTCCCGGTCTGGTGGGGCAGAGAGCCAAGCATCATCGACACCTTCTTGGAAGCCTACGACTTCTCCGGTAAGACGATCATTCCGTTCTGCACTTCCGGTGGCAGTGATGTCAAAAAGGCAGCCCAGCACATCAAAGGCATCGTCAATGAAAACGTCATCGTCGAAGAAGGCAAACGCTTAGGTCCGGATGCAACAGAAGAAGAGATCAAGACCTGGAAAAACCTATTAGGTGATTAAGTCACAAAGAGAAGGCAACAAACCTTCTCTTTTTTTAACTTCATTTTTACCAGCCATAACCGGCTGTCAGATACACCATGGTGATGAACGAGATAATCGCAAACCAGGTTCCCAGACAATACGGCGGCACAAACAGGGCTCTCAGCACCATATGCCAATCGATCCCGATCGGTTCTCTTTTCTTGCGATAGCGCTTCTTTCTGCCATCTTCCTGAATGACATAGATCCAGGGCCGATCGTAAAGTTCCTCGATGGCAAACTTCAATATGTAGACCGGCAGGGTCGGTACTACGATGCAGAACCAGACCGCCGATCCTCCTAATTGCAGCTTGGAGAAATCAAAGCCGTTAAGAAACAAAGCCAGGATGACCGGCAGGAAAAGGACCGTCAAAGAAAGCAGCACCGTTTTAAAGACTCTGACAGGCGAATTGAACTGCAATTCCACCGCCTTCATTTCACCATCGATCTTTTTAAAAAAGACAGGCGGAACCACTTTCCGTTTTAAGATCGTTTCGTTCTGTACCAGTTCTCCATTCTCACGCGAGAAGATCCGGCCATCGGAAGTGAAGATCTCTTTTCCCGCTTCCACTCTGAAATCGTTATGACTGGTATCGGAATAAAAGCACAGCATGATGATCAGCATCACGAACCCCAGTATCCCCGCAAGGACGATGCTTTGTTTAATATCCACACCGAAAAACCATAAGCCAAAACCGGTGAGCAGACAGATGGCCAGGGTCGCCAGGATCGCCTTCAGCCACCAGGGCAGGAAATAGTAATGACGGGTTTCAAGACTCTTGACTGCCACTTTGCCGTTTTGTCCGTTGACGGCCGCCATCAGATCGCCATGTCTGAAATAGTAGACCGGAAGCAACACCGGCAGAGACATTGCATCCATCAGTCCTGCATTCACATTGACTGCTTTAGTGTTCATCAGCTTTCTGACAAAAGGCTTATAGATGCTTTCGCATTCTTTCCTGGTCCTATCCACCAATGCAGAACCATCAATATCGGAGATCTTGACCCGCTGCCCGGCCACATAGCCGAAGTCAAAACGCTTCAAAGCATTCGTATCATACGGCTCCATACCATCCAGCAGCAGGTTGTCAAACTGTTTCGAACAGTTGACGAAGGCTTCGTTGATAAAACCGCAGAGGTCATAGGCAGAACCGCGGTCCATCCTCGACACCTTCATACCGATCGGCCCATAGGCCAGTTCATAAGGAAGGTAAGAACCCTGCAGATCATCAATATGTCCAAGAAGCTGCTTCGCTTCTTTTTTTCCTGCATTTTCATCGCACCATTTTTTAAGGATGGTTTTTGCCTCCTTCAAAGTGATGGCAAAAGGAATGAGAGCTTCCGGAAAGTTATTCACTTTCAGATACGCATCCCTTAACAATGACTTGCCGCAGTACATGCAGGTGGAAAGAGCCTCGTTTCTTTCGAAGAGCAGTTTTGCCCCGCAGCCGCTGCAGGATGCCGAGATCAGATCATGGTCTTTCAAAGAGCTGCTCAAAAGATCCGCCGTGATCTTGCGGAAACCCTTCTGCTGTTTTTTCGCCTCTTCAATTTCGACAGCGGACCCGCAGGCTGAGCAGTGATACTCCTGTTTCCGTATGTCAAAAGAAAGCGGCGCTCCGCAGTTTTGGCAGACGATATCGATAAGTCTGTTTGTCTTTACTTCACTCATGAATCTAATATTTATCTTTTATTATTCTTTACAACATTGAAGAACCGCCGCAGACGATCCAGCAGGCCAGGACGGCAATGATCAGTGCACCGACAAAGACCGTGTGGGTCTTGCGGTAGCAGATCGTTCCGACCAGAGAGAAGAAGAGGACCTGCGGAACAAACAGTATCAGCAAGGACATGAACGGTCCGCCGAATGTCGAACCAAACAAGAGGTCAGCACCCGGTGAGATCTCCAAAAAGAACGGGATGTATTCGATCAGAGTGATGATCAGAACACCACCGGCCATTAAGAAGAAATTCTTGATCCAGTCACCGATGAAGCCGAAGAGACCCGGCAGGTAGGTCGACTTCGTCCTGAAGGAAGCGAAGATCTTGGAATTGTTCATCATGTAGAACACGACAAAGATCGGCAGGTAGACCAGATACTGCAAGAACCGGTCTAAGGTGAATGGTCTGAAGAACGGCCAGATGATGCGCAGATCGAGGTCAAAGACCAGCGAGAAGATCCAGTTGACCAGATAGACCATGCCGGTCAGGATGGTGACCAGTATGACGGCCTTGCAGAAAAGCAGCCAGCTGAAGCGCTGCGGCGCATCGTAGCTCGCAAAGCCCTTTTCCATCGCGTTCTTGCCCAAACCTTTGCGCTTGCGCGAAATGCTGCCAATGAGATTGGTGATCAGCATGACGATGATCAAAAAACCATACCAGCTTAAGAAGCCGTTGCCGATCGTCATGCGGAAGATCTTTTCCGGAAGAGGCAGCAGACCATGACCCAGCTGGGTCATAAACGGGAAGGAGAAACCGGCAATGATGATGGTGATGAAAGCACCTCTCCACCATTTGCCTCTGCTTCCCATGCTTGCAGGATCCGGTAAAGGCTGGATGAGGTCGATGAACATGTCCTTTTCTAAAAGATAGGACATGAGCGGGAACATCGACAGCAGCGTCAGCATCATGCCGCCCAAGGTAAACCATTCCTTGTTCATGGCGATCTGATCGCCATAAGCGATGGCCGACTTGTGGCCGCAGGCCGAATCAAACCATTCCAGAGCGGTGGCCAGACCCTTGGCGTTGTGGGTCGTCAGACGATGATTGGTATATAAGAGTTCCATCCTTCTGGCGGAACCGTCATTGAAGTTTCCAAACGTCGTATTCCAGGCTGCCTTGTCGGCTGTCGTCTTCAGAAATTCATAACGCAGCGGCGTCTTCAATAAAGCATCGGAAACGATCGGTGCGTAATCACGGAAGTAGGAGAACTCGTCGTATTTTGCCTGTAACAGTAAAACGTTATTAAAGTGGATGGACGGATCATAGACGCTGTCCCTGAACAATTCACCACACTGCAATACCGTCGCCACCGGTTCGATCGGTGTGCCCGAATAGGCCGCCGCTACCGTCCAGCTTGACCAGGTACCCATAGAGTGACCGCTCAGTGCCATTTTCGTATTATCGACATAAGGCAGTTCAGACAGGTACTTATAGGCATCGATGCCGCCGCAGCTGGAATCGGTAATACTGTTGCCGTCTCCATCCTTCGAATAGTGATCATTGAAGAAGGAAAGATTGGAGAAGTTCATCATGATCTTGTAGCGATCGACGCCCCCGATCTCGACATAGGTTCCATCCTGCGCAGAATCATTGCCGTAGTTGACCGTCACCTTATGGTTGACATAACCGCGGTTGGCCAGACCGGCCTTGGAAGAGCCATGGCCGTATTCATCCAGAGACAGAACGACATAGCCTCTTCTGGAAAGTTCGATCGCATAGGCCGCACAGGTCTCATGGTCATTCTGATAGCCGTGCAAAAGAAGCACAGCCGGGGCCTTGGCGCTTTGCGAAGCGCTGTCCGGTACATAGAGCTTGTAAGTCAGATCACCGACCTGGGTCTTGATCTTGCCGTCAGAGATCTTTACGGTATTATCACTATGCTGGATGTTGTTTGCCATAAACATGCAGGCAGCAGCACCAACCAGCATCAAAACGAGTAAAACAAGTTTAAAACGCACTCTGAATTTCATAAGTACCCCCATATCATTGTCTGCTCAGACGTTTTATCTAATTTAAATATATCGTATATCTTCCCCTTTTCACAAATGAGAGCCGAAACGATTATAATGAAGTTAACCATTTTCCCTTGAACGCAAAGATATCATCATGAATGACCTCTATGAAAAAATGAAGGCCGATGCCTCTGTCATCTATCTGACAGCGATCGAAGAAGTCAAACCGGACAAAGCCGTCCGCAAAGCAATCGCTTCGTTTTCCTTCCCCAAGGGAAGACTTTTCCTGATTGCCGTCGGAAAAGCAGCCTGGCAGATGGCCACGACGGCAGCAGAGCTCATTCGTCCATACAAAGGCATCGTCATCAGTAAATACGATCACATCTTAAAGCCGATTAAAGGAATCGACTGCTATGAAGCCGGTCATCCCATACTGGATGAAAACGGCATCAGAGCTTCTGAAAAGGTCCTTGAACTTGTCTCAGATCTAAACGAGGATGATGGTGTACTCTTCTTATTATCCGGCGGTGCCAGTGCATTGTTTGAAGTCCCGCTGATCGGCCTTGAAGAACTGCAGGACATCAACCGGCAATTACTTGCCTCAGGCGCAAACATCATTGAGATCAACACCATACGAAAGCGACTCTCCAAAGTCAAAGGCGGCCGCTTTGGAAAACTCTGTGCACCGGCAAAGGTCTATGCCGTCGTTTTGAGTGATATTCTGGGCGATCCTTTGGATATGATCGGATCGGGACCCGCCTATCCTGATTCCTCCACCTGTAAGGATGCCTTGAAGATCGTCGAAAAATATCAGCTTAAGATCAGCGAAAAAAGCCTTGCGCTTTTAAAGGAAGAAACGCCCAAGATCCTCGACAACGTTGAGACGATCATCACCGGCAGCGTGAAAGAGCTCACCCGTGCCGCCATGGTTCAGGCGAAGAAGCTTGGCTATGAACCTGTTTTGATCAGCGAGGAGATCGACGGCATCGCCAGGGAAGAAGGAAAGAAGTTTGCCGACTTGGCAGAACAGTATCTGCATACGAAACAGCAGCCGATCGCGCTCATCCAGGGCGGCGAGACCATCGTCAAGCTCACCGGCAAAGGTCTGGGCGGCAGGAACCAGGAATTTGCCCTCGCTGCCGCAGAAGAAATTGCCGGCTTGCCGATCGCTGTCTTTTCCGTTGGCAGTGACGGAACGGATGGCCCGACCGATGCCGCCGGTGCCTATGTCGACGGAAACACACTTTCAAAACTGAAAGAAGAAAAGATCGATCCCGATCTTGTCTTACAGAATAACGATTCCTATCATGCCTTAAAACAGATCGATGCCCTGATCATCACCGGTCCTACCGGGACCAACGTCAACGATCTCAATGTCGCCTTGATTCAGCCTTCCAAGTAAACAAAAATCCGATTCGCAAGAAATCGGATTTTTCATAGTTCTTCCCAGATCTTTGAAAGCCATTCACCACGCCGATAGCCTTCCTTATAGAATTCTTCAATATCCATCGCTTCATAGTCCTTGCGATAGACGATCTCCAAAGTCAAAGGACCGTCGTAGCCGCTGGATTTCAAACCCTTCATGGCATTCTGCCAGTTCAGTGTTCCATCGCCGGGCAGCAGATGTTCATCGTGCTCGCCATGATTGTCGTGCAGGTGAATACAGTCGATTTTTCCCTTGAAGAAAGAAAAGTCATAGTCGTCATCAAAGTGGGCGTGGACATGGCCGGCGTCGTAGCAGATTCCGGCATCCGGAATATTCTTCACAATGAATTCCTGATAGCCTTTGATCTTGGTGTTTTCAAAGGAGACTTTAACGCCGACGTTTTTTGCGTGATCCGTGATCCTTCTGAATCTGTTTAAGCCGATCGCATTTGGACCCGGTGCCTGTGACTTGGAACACAGATGCATCATCACATGGTCGATGCCCTGTTCCCTGCATGCATCGACATCGCGAAAATAGCGTTCCACCAGCTTTTCCCCTTCACTTGTATCCAGCCAGATGTCGTTGATGTTCTGATAACCAAGATGGACAAAGATAATTCTCAAGCCCAGTTTTTGACAATAAGCTGCCTGTGCCTCCTGACTGATTTCCAGATTGTTATCGTACCATTGCAGCAAGCCATTTTGAAAACCGGCCTCCCTGATGGCGTCGATCGTATCATAGACATTTGGATTTGTGTTGTCATTGCTGACAACAACGGCCAGTTCTTTCATACATGTCCTCCTTCTTTACTTGTCTGATTTATCAGCTTTGTAGTATTCCCTGATGTATATCTCACAGAGCTTGTCAATAGAAAGCCTGCTTTGATACTATCTTTCCGGCATCAGTAAGATCCGTCTTGGAACGACCAGTTCCCCGCCTTCATCTTCTCCTGCTGTTTCTTTTCTTAGAATGCTCTCATTCATTTATTGCGTTTCCTCAAGTGGTACTCT
>ONXX01000023.1 GCA_900321955.1 uncultured Bacillota bacterium
TCCTCGAACACTTCGGTTTGCCGTATATGGTGATCCTGTATCTGATTGATGCGTACTGCACCTACCGTATGTGCAAATCCTTCAACGATCCGGTGTGGACATCTTTTGTCCCGTTCTACAACTGGATCGTGGTCTTCCGCCATTGCTGGAATCTGAAGGCCTTTTATGAACATCTGGCAATCGAGATCTGCGGTCTGGCCTTGCCGTTCATCATTGAGGAATTCGTCCATCAGGAGGCGTTGATTTTCATCCTTACGATCCTTGATCTGATCATCGCCTTCCTGGGCGTGAAACATGCCCTGGAGATCGGCGAGTTCACCCTGCGTTCCTATGGTTTGGATGTGAAGAAAAATCTCTGGCTGGTCTTCTTCTTTGACGGGGTACTGATCAAGACCTTAAACAGGAAATACCTGGGCAACATGTCCCACCATCATTCTTAAGCGTAAAAGCCGTGCAGACGGCTTTTTTGCTGGGCACTTTGTACCGCCGGTAAAAAAGCGATAAAATAGTAGGGAGCTTATAGGAGGTTTAGCAGTATATGAAAGTTTTACTGGCAGGTGCTTTCGGCAATCTCGGTTTTGAGATCCTGAAGCAGCTTGTTGAAAAGAAATATGAGGTCATCGCCGCTGATCTCAAGGAAAAAGAAAACAACGGTTTGGAAGGAAAGTATACCTTCAAGGCCATTGACGCGACCAATCCCGAGACTTTAAAAGGGATCTGTGATGGTGTTGACACCGTCATTACGACCATGGGGCTGACGACTTCATCAACCCGTTTTACCGCCTACGATATCGATTATCAGGGCAACCTGAATCTTTACAACGAGGCAAAGAAGGCCAATGTACGCAAGTTCAACTATATTTCCGTCATTTCCTGTGATGAACCGGGTGCTGAAAAGGTACCGATGTTACATGCGAAGTACATGCTGGAACAGGAAATCAAAAAGGGTGACATGTCCTATGTCATCTATCGTCCGACCGGTTACTTCTATGACATCGCCAAGGTCTTCAAGCCTTATGTCGACAAGGGCGAGATGCAGCTGCTGAAGGGCTATCACAATGTGAAGGCCAATGTCGTTGACTGTCCGGATTTCGCAAAGTTCATTGTGGAACATATGGACGATGAAAACGTCACCTACAATGTCGGCGGCAAAGAGACCTATACGTATGAAGAGATGGCCAAGATGTGCTTCAAAGCAGCGAACAAGCCGGTCATCATCAAGGATTCACCGGTCTGGATGTTCTCGATCCTGGCCAATCTGCCGAAGATCAAGAAGGAAGGAAAACACGACATCATCATGTTCTCCAAGTGGACGCTGTCCCATGACCTGGTCGGTGATACCAAGGTCGGCGAAGCTTCCTTTGCCGAATACATCAAAGATTATTTCGGAGGAAAACAGTAATGTTCAGACTGGATCCTTCCTATGTAGGAAAAGTATGGCCGCCTTTCATGTGGGGCGTGACCCTGGTAGCAGCACTTGGCTGCTGCATGGGCTTTAAGGAATTTGTCTGGTTCATGTCGGTCGGTTATGGCTTTGCGGTCATGTGCATCGGCATCTTCCATCTGGTTTTCGGTCTTTTGAACCACAGCCTGACTTTAGCGACCGGTGTGATCGCTGCCTTGTTTGTCATCTACGGTTACCGTCTGGGCGGCTATATCCTAAAAAGAGAACTGACCAATAAGGATTACCGCAAGAAGCTGGAATCAACCGGTTCCACCAAAAGGATGCCGATATTTGTTTCCCTGTTTATGTGGGCGTATTCCATGTGGATGTACACAGCCCAGACTTCAGCGCTTTCCTATCGGGTCATGAATATGGCCAAAGACAATATCTTTGCCTGGATCGGCATCATCGTCATGGTTCTGGCGATCATTGGTGAAGCCGTGGCTGACCATCAGAAATCGGCTGCCAAGAAGATCAATCCGAAGCGTTTCTGCGATACAGGTCTATACAGATACTGCCGCTGCCCGAATTACTTCTCGGAGATCCTGTTCTGGGTCGGCGTGACGATCACCGGTATCGGTGCCGTACAGGGTAAGCAGTGGATCATGGTACTGATCGCTCTGGCGCTGATCACCTATGTCATGTACAACTCCGCTTCCCGTCTGGAACTTCGTCATGAAAAGACCTATGGCCTTGATCCGGAATATCAGAAGTATTCCGATACCGTACCGCTTCTGTTCCCATTCACGAAGCAGTACCACTCCATGAAGGTCTACAGGGATTAGTTATGAACGAGTTTACTGTGCCAATGGCTTTGGCGGATTATGTTCCGGTCATCCTGTTCTTTCTTGCCGCCCGCATATTGATCAAAGACCTGAGCGACAAGATGAGAAGCAGCGCAAAATACCTCTTCATCGCCGGCGTAACGCTGGTATGTCTGGCAGGCTTTCTGAAAGCGACGTATAAACTCTTATATGCCTTGAATGTCGGAGATTTCGCCTGGATGTCCAAGCAGATGTTCCCGAACCAGTCGATCGGTTTCCTGCTGGCCGGTATCGGCCTGATGATGTATGTCCTGAAAAAGGGAAGGACCTATGCCTTCATTCCGACGATGGCTCTGGTGGGCATCATGGTGGTCGGTCTGGCAGCGATGGATGCGGGACTCTGTTTCATCGCCACGAAACTGAAGAGAAGAAATGCCTTAGTCTGTTTCATCGTTTCCTTCTTCATGTCTCTTTGCATGGGTTATCTTTCCACCCGGGACTTTCAGAGGGCTTCGATCAACTGGATCGCTCAGTTCATCAATATTGCCGGACAGGCACTTCTCTATACAGGTGTCAACATCCTGCACAGGGCAGGCCTGGAAAAATTCTGACAACAAACAATAAGCACGGAAAACGATCCGTGCTTTTTAATGGTCCTTCTGTGATATAAGAAAACTCTCGGTTGAGAGTTTATTGAATTATCCGATTGATAAAATCGTAATCAAGATAGATACGGAAACCCTTTGGCAGAACTTCCAGTTCAAAGCGTGAAGCCTTTAAGGGTTCCCCGTCGATGTTGGCCTGGAACGGCTGGTCGGCGGATACTTCCAGTTTTCTGCAGGAAAAGGTCTGCACAGCCGGATTTTTAAGGTGGCTGGAATCCTTCATGGAAAGGATGAGTTTGGCCATGGCGGCTTTGTTGACCTTGCCTGCCAGCAAGACTTCCATGACGCCGTCCTTGACATCGCCGTTTGGCGTGACATGATAGCCGTTTCCATAGTACTGGGCATTGCCGGCAACGACCGTCGTAAAGTCTTTTTCGATGAGCTGATCGTTGACTTTGATCTTCATGGCTCTTGCCTTGTAGGTCAGAAAATAATAGACGACCCCGGCGTTGTAGCGCATGGAACGGGGGATGAAGCGGTTGTGGATGAAGTTGTCATCGTTGGCGATATCGGCATCGATGCCAAAGCAGGCGACGTTGATAAAGTAACGGTCGTTGATGCGGATGATATCGACATCATGAAAGCCATCGGAAAGATTGTCTCTGCAATAATGATAGAAATCATTTCCGGTGCCCTGAGGGATAAAGGAAAGGATATTCTTGGTGCCGATCAGGTCGTTGAGCAATAGATTGATGGATCCGTCACCGCCAACACAGGTGATGATGTTTTCGCTGTCTTTGAAGGCAGATAATGTCTTTTTGACGTCTTCCGGTGTGGCATTGACGCAGATCTCATAGTCTCTGTGCAGCTGCTTGGAAACAGTCTCCAGCTTTTCAATGAGCAGCGGTGCTTTTTCTTTCAGATGGAACTGATTGATGATGTAAATGTACTTCATAAGACAATTATAACTTAAAAGGGAAACGGCATCGAAATGTGTTAGTATATATCCATAATTAAAGGAGCAGAAGATGAAACTGTTAGAAGATCGTATCAGAAAAGATGGGAAGATGCTGCCGGGAGATATCCTGAAGATTGATAACTTCCTGAATCACCAGATCGATACCAGGCTCATGGATCAGATCGGTGAGGAATTCTTCCATTTGTTTAAAGATGCCAATCCAAACAAGATCCTGACCATCGAAGCAAGCGGCATTGCCATTGCCATGGCTGCTGCCAGATGTTTTGACTACATACCGGTCGTCTTTGCCAAGAAAAAGGCTGCCGCCAATATGTCGCAGGATACCTATAGTGCAAGGGAACGTTCCTATACCAGGAATGTGGAATTCATCGTTCAGGTCGCCAAGGAATATCTGAATGAGGATGACAGAGTCCTGATCCTCGATGACTTCTTAGCCAATGGCGAGGCAATGAATGCCCTGATCGATATCTGCAATCAGGCCAAGGCAACGATCGTCGGCTGCGGTTCCGTCGTATGCAAGACCTACCAGCCGGGTGAACAGAGGATCAAAGATCTCGGCTATCAGGTCGAAGTCTTAGCCAGAGTTTCCCGCATCGGGGATGATGGCTCCATCGAATTTGAATAAGAAAGAAAGGATACCCGCGGGTATCCTTTTACATGAGTTCGATATCGTTTTTCTTGCACAGATCGTAGAGTTCGCGGTTGAGCAAGCGCGATACGCGGCGGTAATCCTGCTGCCGGCATTCCGCCAGGATCATCAGGCTTAAGGTGCCGCTGCCGATCTTTTCAATGCCTTTGTAGCGCGGGGTGGAGAGGATCTCTTCAATCTTTTCACCGATCTTCGGCAGATTCTCTCTGAGCAGCTGTTCCGTCTTGTCGAGCTGATCGGTCCTGATGGTCAGTACGATCGGATACCAGGAGTTCATCTTGGTCATGTTGACGACGGAGCGGATCTCGCGGTTGGCGACGATCTTGATGTTGTCGCCGATGCCGACCAGTTTTGTATAGCGGATGCCGATATCCTGAACACGGCCGGTGAAGCCGCCGATCTCGACCATGTCGCCGACTTTGAATTCGCCTTCAAAGACGATGGTCAGACCCGACAGGACATCCGAGACCAGATCCCTGGAACCGAGCGATACGGCCAGGGTGATGAAGCCGACCGAAGCCAGAAGACCACGGTTGTCAAAGCCCAGGAAGCCAAAGGAATAGTATAAGACGAGTATGACGACGACATATTCAACCAGATTGAACAGCAAGCGGCAGATCGTGATGCCCCGGCTGTCCAAGACCATGCACAGCAGGGATACGGTAAAGCGCAAGACGATCATCATCAGCGTGGATCCGATCACCAGCAGGATGGTTGAAGTCAAAGCGAAGAGGTTGATGCCGCGGTTATACTGACCCGAGAGAATGTAGGACATCAGGGAGTCGTCGATCAGGCCGGAACTGTGATTGACGAAATATAGCAGTGAAATAATCAAGAGGCTCAGCAGGAATTCAAAGACCAGCTGGGTCTTTTCTTCCGGCGACATCTCAGCCCAATAGGAGCGGATGAAGGAACGGCTGCTGTGAACGATCTCGTTGTCACCTTCATAGACGTATTCAAGGGTCGGATCGAAGCCTTCGCTGGCTTTCGCTTCAAATTCCTTCTTGCTGTAGCCGACGAACATGATCACGACGCCCACCAGATAGATGAACAGGAAACTGAAGGCGGCATCGGAACAGTAATAGAAGGAAGTTCCGGCCAGGGAAGTATCCGCGACAAAGTAGAAGTAGATGTCTTCCTGATGGGTCCTGGATAAACCGTAATAGCGCTGGCCGTCCAGTTTGAAGCGGTCCATCATCGTGTCATTGAGACGTTGCAGATCGATGCCGCAGGAGGCAAGATCCTTGCCGATCAATGACGGATTGGTGGCGTGCTTGATGATCTGATCCTCCTGGCCGGCAATGAAGATAAGATCCTTGCCATAGCTCATGGCCTGTAAGCGGGTATCGATGCCATCCGTCAGGATCGATTCATGCAGGCGATCCGGATTTAAGGCGATCAGCACGGCGCCATAGGTGCCGTTTGGTCGATTGGTTCTGGCACCGATCATCGTGACCTTTCTGGCACTGAGTTCATCGTTTTCCACATCTTTGACGATATAGTCTACGCCCATTAAGAGTTTACGGAAATCGTAGGTCTGGGCGGTTTTATCTTCCGTATCAATGAAGCAGTTGATGTAGTCGTTGCTGGCGGCAATCTGTTTTCCCTGTTCATCGAAGATGATGAGATACTCGCTGCCCATGATCTCGTTGACTTTCGACAATACTTCTTTCGTGGCAAGCTCAGGATGTTCCTGGGTGAGCTTGGCGATGTTCTGGGCGTAATAGGTATACCATTCCACTTCTTCGTTGGTGTTGGTTTGAATCTGTGTCTTTTCCTGCGCAGTCGTTGAGATTAAGACATCCAGGATCTGATCTCCCTGCTTGGTTTGCGTATAGAGAGAATTCATCATCTGGACGAAGTAGGTCGTCGCAAAGATCAGCAAGACGCCGAATAAGGCGTAGATGCCAATGAGGAAGCGAACACGGGAAGGATTATACTGCCGTCTCTTTTCTTCGCTGAGAACTTCATCTTTGGCTTTCTTCTGGATAAAGCACAGCCAGACCAGTAAGGCCGCAACAAAGATAAAGGATAAGGATTCAAAGAAGAAGGCCCAGCGTTTGGCGGTTGTTTCAATGTTTTCGTATGGGGAAAGAAGATAGACGGTACCACCCAAGTCCTCGATGTATTTTGCACTGCATAGATAAGTGTTACCCCGCAGGTTCATGACACTGTTTTCCTTGCCAAGCAGATCCGAGACGGCGACCTTATCAGCGGCCGGCATGAGGACGGAAGTATAGATGAAGTAGCTGTTGTTCATGGTGACAAAGATATAGTCACCATAGATCTCTTCCAATGACTCTAACGACAGCTTGTTGACGCCGCTGGTATTGAAGTACTCGTTGAGCTCGTCATAGGAGGTCCAATCGACGTAGTAATACGGACCTTCTATTTTTTGAATCACCAGTAAGACACCATCGTCGCTGTTACCTCTGATCAGATAGGAAGGAATGTAGCTGCCGTCCTGTTCGAAGTAGGTCGGCTCCAAGGCCGGATAGAGTTCCGGTGACCTGTTGCCCAGGATCTCATATTGATTGTTTTCAAAGCGGACGACGACGCCTTCTTCAAAGTCGTAAGGGCCGGTATACTTGCCGTCTTGAATCAGATGTGACAGCATGTTTGCCATCAATTCGGCATGTTTGTGCAGGTTCTCAATAAAGTGATCTCCCGAAGCAACCATCCGGTCGTTAAGTTCGGAAACCGTCATGACGGCGTGATCGATCTTTAAAGATCCTCTTTCCAGCTGTTCTTCGGCTAGCCTGGCGCTGCCGCTGTTCTTCAGAAAAGAGCCTGATATGTTGAATATCAGGATGGCACACACCACAAGGGCAATCAGCAGTTTCAGAAATGGTCTGTTCATAATCTTTCCTCAATTACTATTCTATCAATATTTGTTTTTTCTGCTGAAAGGAAAAACGGGCCGAAAAGCCGGTAAAAAGGTCTGAAACGGGATGAATTTTTCTTTTGTTTTCCTGAAAAACGCTTCATTTTTGAACCGGATAATCTGTTTTTCCTGTGTTTGAGTCAAAAATAGGCCGCCTATTTACTATAAAAATAAGGAAGAAAATCTATAAAAATATAATAAAAACCCTTGGAATGACAAAGTTTAGACTGATGATTATAGACCTGTCAAAATATCATACAGGTGTAGGAGGAAAAACTGTATGAAAAAAACAGTCCAAAACTTATTCACACTCGTAATAGCCGTATTACTTATCATCAATACACTTCCAAGCATGGTCTATGCTGACGAAGAGATTCCTGCGGAAGATCCTTCCCAGGCTCAGGTAGAAGTGATTTCCGAAACCGGAAATGAGCAGACACCTTCCGATACGCAGCAGGAAAACTTGACTCCGGTACAAGAGGAAAAGAAAGAAGAAAGTCCTGTCAACGAAGTCAAAGAAGAAGTTCAGATCAAGATCGAAGAGATCGCCACTGAACAGAAAGAAGTAAAAGAAGAAAAAGCAGAACAGATCGTTGAGATCAAAGCTGCTGAAAAAACAGAAAACAACGAAGCAGCCGCTTCGCTCAACGCCGCTAAGGCTGTTGAAGAAAAGGTTGAAGAAAAGGTTGAAGTTGTCATTCCTGAAAGAATCAAGATCACTTACAACTTCAATAACATCATCAAGACCGATGGTTCCAGAATTTCCAAGAACGCATCCAGCACACTTTCAGTCGGAAGTGGCTGGAACATCACGCAGAAAAAACTCGATAATCAGATCCCTGCCAAGAATTTCGAAGTCAACGGTGACAAATATGTATACACAGGAAACTGGATCTACGACGATGGCACACCGGTCAGCACACCAATCAGCTTTAAGAACACCGGTTACGCAGAAGATCAGGTCATCAATTTGAGCCCGGTCTACGAAATTACCAGAAAAGTTCAAGAAGAAACAATCCCGGCTGAAACCAAGCCAGCAGAAACCAAGCCAGCAGAAACCAAGCCGGCTGAAACTAAAGAAGCTGAAACCAAGCCGGTTGAAGCTGCTCAGCAAAAAGCTGAAGAGATTGCTCCGGCTATCGTTGAAGAAGCACCGAAACCGGACAAGTTCACAGTCGTCATCAACATCAGCGGTATCTGGAAGAGCAACGGTACACAATCCAGCACAGTGGTCAACAAGACCATCAGCAAGGGTACATCCTCTTCCATGGCACTCAAGTTCTTTGAGAACAAGCTCGGTGGTTACAAAACTGTCCGCAGCAACGGTTACACTTACACTTACACCGGCCAGTGGGCTGATGAAAACGGAAACATCCTTTCCTTCCCAATCGTCTGCAAATATGCCGACATGACGCAGGATATGGAAATGAACATTCATCCGATCTATGAAGTCTCCGCTCCGCCGGCATCCTTAAAGATGAACCGCATCGACAGAGTCTCCACTTGCGGAAGCTCCTGGTCCGGTCAGCTGACAGGAACCGAGTGGGCAGCCCACACCTTCAGAACTCCGGATGGTCAGACACACTACCAGTTCCTTTACTGGCAAGATGCTGAAACCGGTACGATCTACAACCCGGGTGATCAGTTAAAGATCACGGCTGAAGAAATCGGCGCCGGCAACAACAAGATCGTCAACATCTATACAATCTGGCAGCCTTCCGTCACGATCCGCTACTACGATCAGAAGGGAAGATACCTCAGCGAAAAAGAAGCATTTGAAAACCTGAACGTCTATGACTATCTGCCAAACGAGATTGCCGGCTTAAAGTTCTTAGGCTGGAGCGAAGCAAAGAACGGCGAAGTCTTAGCAGACAACACCGTATATGAGATTCCGGCTCTGACTTCCGACAAGGTCAGCCAGAAGATCCACAACGTCTACGCTGTCTATTCAACAGAATATCAGGTCGAGCATTCCCTGGAAGAACTCGACGGCAGCTACAGGATGGAAGAAAAAGAAAACAAAGAAGTCATCCTTGGCAGCAAGGTCGAAGCAGAAGAAAACGAATACGAAGGCTTCGCTTTCAACGAAGATGTGATCGGTTCCGTCCTTGAAGGCACGGCAGATCCAAGCCTGGTATTAAAACTCTTCTACAACCGCAAGAGCTACAATGTCTCTTACCAGTACGTAAACGCTCCGGAAAACGCATCCGCTCTTCCGGAAACCAAGTCCTATAAATACATGCAGCCGGTCAAGGTCGCCGATGCAGCAAGCGCTGAAGGCTACACCTTCTCAGGCTGGAACAAGGAAAACTTCAATATGCCTTCCGGTGATGTCGTGATCTCAGGATCCTTCGATATCAATTCCTACAAGGTCACTTACCGCTACGAAAATGCTCCGGAAAATGCACCGGCACTCCCGGCGGAAGCATTCTACAACTACAAAGAAAACGTTGAAATCGCAGCTGCTCCGCAGTTAAAGGGTTACACCTTCTCCGGTTGGAACAAGGAAAACTTCACGATGCCGGCATCGGATGTCGTCATCAGCGGCTCCTTCAAAGCCAACAGCCACACTGTCAGATATGAACTCGAAGGCGATGTACCGGCAAACGCACCGGCACTCCCGATTGCCAGAGAATACAGCTACGGCGAAGCAGTCACCATCGCCGATGATCTGAAGCTTGAAGGCTATACCTTCTCCGGCTGGGACAAGGAAAACTTCACAATGGACGATGAAGATGTCGTCATCAGAGGCTCCTTCCAGATCAACAGCTACAAAGTAAATTATGAATACGAAAATGCTCCGGAAAATGCCCCGGCACTTCCTGAGACAAAAGAAGTAAAGTTCAATTCGAAAGTTGAAATCGCAGCTGCTCCGACGATGGAAGGCTACACTTTCTCCGGTTGGGACAAGGAAGACTTCACGATGCCTGCATCGGATGTCACGATCAAGGGTTCCTGGATTGTTAACTCCCACATGGTGAGCTACGAAGTCGAAGGCGAATTCCCGGCAGACGCTCTGGTTCTCCCTGAAAGCAGAGAATACAAGTACGGCGAAGAAGTCAAGGTTGCTGAAGCACTCGAATTAGAAGGCTACACCTTCTCCGGCTGGGACAAAGAAGACTTCGCGATGATCGATGAAGATGTCGTCATCAAGGGTTCCTTCGAGATCAACAAATACAACATCACCTGGAAGAACTACGACGGTTCCACCCTCGAACTGGATGAAGCGGTAGAATTTGGAACCATGCCTTCCTACGACGGAAACACGCCGATCAGAAAGGCTGACGCTTCCTTCACTTACACCTTCAAAGGCTGGACCCCTGTCATCGAAAAGGTCACAGGTGACAAAGAATATATGGCAGAGTATGAGGCACAGGCCATCATCATCCCTGCAGACGATACGCCAGTAAAGACGGAGCCGGCGAACCCTGTCACTCCTTCTACTACAAACGACCCAAGACTTCCGGAAGAACCGGAAATCGAGATCGCCGAAGCTCCGACTCCGCTGGCCGAAGCAGTCAACGAAGACATCGCCGTAGCGGAAATTGAAGATGCAATGGTTCCGCAGGCTGAAATGAAATCCTGGGCACTCTACAACCTGATCGCAGCAATCATCAGCGTCATCACTGCCCTGGCTATGGTCCTCAGCTTCTTCCGCAAGAAAGAAGAAAACGAAGAAGAAGAGAACGCAGACTTCAACGAAGCACAGATCGAAATGATCGAGAATGAAGAAGAGGAAGAAGAAAACGACAAGAGAAAGAAGTCAAAATTCCTCGGACTCATCCCGGCACTCCTCTCTGTCATCATCTTCATCTTCACAGAAGATATGAGAAATCCGATGGTCTTAAAAGACAGATACACACTCCTGATGGTCATCATCGCATTATCTACCATTCTCTTAGCCTTCCTCAGCAGAAAAAAGAAGGAAGAAAAGGAAGAAGAG
>ONXX01000124.1 GCA_900321955.1 uncultured Bacillota bacterium
AAAATTAGCTGCAATAAAAGCCCCGATCACATTTCCCAATCAATCAGTGAACCTCCCATAAGCTGAAGACTTATGGGCTTCTTAAGAAGTTTGCATTTACGTTTCCACCTGATATATATCAGGTAAGCCTTATTCTTAACGGGCTGTCCACCTGCCCTCTAGCGTATAGAGCTGTTAAGCTCACAACGTTACTTTTCTTTAAGATGTTCAATGCTCCATTAATGTCCGCATTGAGATACATGCCATTCGAGGTCTGATACAGACCTCTTTTTACTCTTGTGCCGGAGAATGAGTATTCCTTGGGATTATCATCGCTGTATACAGGAATATCATCTCTGTCAAAGAAGGATGCTTTGGATGTATAGGATTCTTCCTGCTTGATCAGATGGATTCCATAGTATTCAGACAAGTAAGACAGTTTATCCTTTAATTTTCCAAAAGGAATGTTGACAAAGTTCTGATTGTTTATTCTTCCGATATTACTGTCTTTCTGCAATGTTGGATTATATCCTATTACAAACGTTTCTCAATAGATTGTGACCATCGGGCTGCTCACTGTGAGTTGATAAGTGAGGGGTGAGAGAGGATGAAAAAATGGATTCTGTTATTTCTGATCACTGCTTTTTGTCTTTGTGCGTGCAAAAAAGAAGAGCTGGAAGAATCGCTTGCTGACAAAAAGGATCCGCATGCCTATCTTGCGTCATTGAAGGACAAGCCATCAAAAGAAGATGATGTTTTCATCGTTGCCAATGATGGTACATATAACGAAGAGCTTCTGGATGCTTTTCTGGAAAAGTGCGAAAAGAAAGAAGATTGTGATCTTCTGATCGCCCGTTATACGATCGAAGGGGATGTGATCTATGAACTTCTGGTCTATACCGGCACTTACAGCTTATACACAGATAATTCCCGCGATGCTTATGGAGGGAGTGACATTGAAGATGAAAACAGAAAATATCTTTATGAATACACTTATCAAAGGGAAGAAGAATATGACAGTGGAAAGGGCATTGAAGAGACTCGTTTCGTGTTCTTAAGCGACAAGGATCTTGGAAGTGATGAAGAGGTTCAGAGTGAATTTGAAAAGATGGTGAGCAAAGAAGAAAACGATCTGGTCATTGTATTTTCCGATTCCAGAGAAGCGAAATGAAAACGATACAGTTTCAGAATATTGTTTGATGAAACAAAGCAGACGAGACTTTGACAACTGAGACACATATTTACAAGCAGGCCAATACTTAAATAGTTCTTGTCCTGTTTTTTCTGAATCGTGTCACTACGAAAGAAAGACAGTATATCATCAAGGACTATGGAGAAAGAAACATGAAAACACCTCCATCGGATTCGATTTAAGCAGAATCTTCGATAAGAGGTGTTTGTTTTGGTTTTAGAAGATGATATCGTCTTTGGAATTCACGGTGATCAGATCGATCTTCCAGTCATTGAGTTCACCGATCTCACTAATGAAGATCTTAATGGCGTCCATGAGATTGAGATCGGACTTGTAGGTATCCTTTAAAGTATTGACCAGGGATGGTACGGTGAGCAGCAGATTCTTTTTGCCAAGGGCCTTGGCGATGCCGTCGATGACCAGATCAAAGTGAGAGTTCTTCACTTCCTTCATTGCTGCATTGCCGTCGATGTGGACGCCGCCAACATCGATGCCGCCCAGCTGATCAACCAGCTTGATGAGCAGGTCGGAAGAAATATCGATGTAGTAATTCGGTGTCTTATCAAACAAATCCTTCAATTGTGGATTGATTTCCTTGCCTTCATCGATGAGACCGTCTTTAAGCTGAAAGATCTTCATCGAATTGGCGATCGTATCGTTGTGTACAAAGAAGTAGGTCTTCTTGTCGTTGTTTGCTTTGTCGATGATGATCGCTTTAACGTCAAATATCTTTTCCATATCAGTCACAATTGCCCAGAGCTTTGGTGAGCTCGGCGATGATCCGTTCTTTGCCTTCACAGAAGGAGGCTCTGGCGGAATACAGGTTGGAGAGAATGAATTCTCTTTCCTTGAAGCCGAAGTGCTTGGCGATCTTTTCGTATTCGCCGCTTAGGGAAATGCCCATGAGACCCGGGTCATCGGTATTGATGTTGATCATGACGCCGCGGTCCCAGAGTTTGCGTATCGGATGTTCATCCAAAGACGGCACGCATTGTGAGAAGACGTTGGATGTGACGGAAACTTCCAGCAGGAAGCCTTTGGCGACCAGTTCATCGACGACTTTGTCATCCTCAATGGCGTGGATGCCGTGTCCTATACGGCCGCCGTCCATGGAGATGGCAAAGGCCACATTGGCCGCATTGCCCGATTCACCGGCGTGGATGGTATAGTTGACGCCGAGGCGTTTTGCCAGTTCAAACTGCGGTGCATAGCCTTCGATCGGTGTGGCACATTCATCACCTGCCAGATCGATGCCGACAACGCCGTCTTTCTTGTATTTTCTGGCCAGCAGGATGGTCCGGGTATTGTTTTCAATGGTGCCTAAGTCCTGGCCGAGATTCATCATGCACAGAAGGAAGCCGCAGACCAGATCCGGATAGACCTCAAGGGCTTTCTTGCGTCCTCTCAGGACTGCCTGCACAGCCTGTTCCATCGTCATATGATCGTTGACATGGGACTGCGGCGAGAAGCGAAGTTCGACCAGTTTTGTACCGGACTCATACATGTCCTTGAGAAGTTCAAAGGACAGTTCCTCCAGACGCTCTTCACTTTGTAGGAGATTTGTCAGCAGGGCAAATTCGCCCATGCATTCAGAGAGCGTCATCGTCTCGTTCATGACATGTTTACGGATCCATTCTTCATCGGAAATGGTCTCATCGAGCAAACCGTCTTCACGGCAATACTTGACGAAGAGACGGTTGGGGATCGCTCCGTCCATGTGACAGTGCAGTTCTACTTTCGGATAGGTCATTGTGAATTCCTCCATGATAATCACTATTATATTGAAAACCGCATGGAACTTCCATGCGGCTATTGATCAGAGATCTTAAAGAACGATTTCGGAACCGTCTTTCTTGACGATTACAAACTGGTAATTGAGTCCGAACTTGGTGACTAAGGCAGATATGACTACTAATGGTGCAGCACCTGCAATTAAGGCAATACCGCCGATTGCTACGCCGGTATTGACGGAGACAGAAGCCATCTTCTTGCCGTTTGCATTTCTTACTTCGATCTTGGTGACATTGCCTTCCTTGATCGCTGCTTTGATTGTGTTGACAATCGAGTCAGTAGTTCTTTCTGTTTCTTCTGAAACGCCCTTGAAGAAGGAATCGAAGGATGAACGCTCTCTGTTTTCAAGATAAATGATTGCGTCGACGACGTCACCGTTGGCCTGTGCAAGAGCTTCCTTAGCTTCTCTGTAGGAACAGCCGGTTCTTTCAATAACCTGATCAACATCGTTAATTGTGAAATTCATTTTTGTCCCTCCTTTAGCACTCATGTGCTTAGACTGCTAACAGTATATCGCAAACTGTCCCCTTCGTCAAGCAAGCTTTTATTTGCATGTTAAAATGAAGGAGTAAATGGAGATGAAAAATATGATTTGTTTAAATAACGATTGGCAGTTTACACCAAACTGGAGCGAGGATTTTTTAAACGGCTCTGTTTCGGATTCTGAAACAGTCAGGATTCCGCATACGGTAAAGCTGATGCCTTTGCATTACAGCGATGATGCGGATTATCAGATGATCTCAGGCTACCGCAAAAAAGTTCTGATCCCCGAAAGTGCGAAAGGCAAACGGGTCTTCTTGCAGTTTGACGGCGCTGCCCATATCGCAACCTTATATGTCAACGGCAAAGAGATCTGCATCCATAAGGGCGGTTATACGGCCTTCCGGGCGGAGATTACCGATCTGGTCAAAGTGGGCGAAGAATGTGATGTGGTCGTAAGACTCGACTCAACCGAGAATAAGGAAGTTCCGCCGTTTG
>ONXX01000204.1 GCA_900321955.1 uncultured Bacillota bacterium
CAGCTCTTGTTTCGTGAGCTGTCTTTTAGTTTTTGATGCCGAGAAGCTTTGATGTTCCGCCTGCTTCTATGGCAATTGTTTCCAGTTTTCTTCCTCTGTAGCTTTCGCCTTTCATCATAAAGACTCTTGCGTTATCGAAGATACGGTCGAGTGCACACAAAAGAGAATCTGTTTCATCAAAATACTCGCCCCAGGTATCCGGGGTCTTGTTGCTGGTGAAGATCATACAGTTGGGACCTTCCTTGTTGGAACGCCGGTCGACGATGTCAAAGAAGATTCTTGTATTCTCCCTGTCAAAACTGCAGCGACCGATCTCGTCGATGATGAGACACGACGGCTTGACCAGACCGTTTGTCAGAGCACCGATCCGATCGTTTTTTCTGGCGGCCGTGAGCCTTTGTTCAAGTTCGGTCGCCTTCAGGAAATAGGCCTTGATGCCTTTCTCACAGCACTTTCTGCCAAACGCCATCGCAAGGTGAGTCTTGCCTATGCCCTGAGGTCCGATGAATGCCAGATTCTTTTGTTCGTACAAGGGAGAAAGCGTATCGATGTTTTTGAGCTTCTCAATATCTTTGCCATGCAGCCTGGAGAAATCAAATCCTTCAAAGGTTTTCGGTTCCTTCAGGGGAAGCCTTGAGAGCTTGAGACAAGTACTTACAATGGACTGATTCTTCTTGTCCGCGAGATAGTCAAACACAGAGCACAGCTTTGCGATCTCCTCTTCAGACATGTTCAGTCTGCAGGAAAGAGCGGCAGCTTCGCTTTCTGAAAAAGGAATGCCCAACAGCTGACACTGATCGCCGATCTGTCTGAACTTATTGACCTCACTCATCAAAGTTCACTCTCCTTGAAAAATCGAACTTCTCAAATCCGGTTTTGGGTCTATTCTCGTTTTTCAGTTCGATAAAGGCCTTCACCGCAGTGCTTGGCAGTTCCTCAGGCTGCTTTGAAACATATTGATCGGCAGTGTAGGAATCCTTCCTTGACCAGGTCACATTGTGGGTCGCCAGCTTCATCGTCAAAGACGCATCATAGATGTAGATATAGAAGCCATCCCTTGCGATGCGGCAGGTCTTCTCTTTATAGGAATAGGGAACGCCGAATCGCCTTCCTTCGTAGTTGACAAAACCATCGAAGCTGATCTTTCTTAACGGGCAGAGATACTTGTAGACTTCAATATCCATCGTTAAGATCTTTGCGATTGAAAGACAGGCTTTATGGTGAGCCTCACTCGGGATCAGATCCAAGGAACGGTGATACATGTCATTATGACTGTCGCACCATTCCTTTGCCTGAAAATTGATGTCGGTGATATTCGTGAAGACGCGGCCGACAATGAAGTTTTCCTTTACATAACGGACAAGCCGTTCAACTTTCCCCTTGGTGAAAGGATGCCTCGGCTTACACAGTTTTGTTTTGAAGCCGACTGTCTTCATGAACTGTTCATAGTCTTTCTGAAAGATCGGCTTTCCTGAAGAATCCCTTGTGATCACGACTGATTTCATGTTGTCGGTCAAAACGGTCTCAGGAACACCCATATACATGAATGCGTGGATCATCCCGATGAACAGCGATTCCTGCCTGGCATTGGGGAAGAATTCGATATACATCATCCCGCAATGGTGACAGACCATCGCAAAGCAGGCAAAGCGCAGCTTCTCTTTGTTTTGTGTAAAGACGTCCACAAAGCCCCAGTCCATCTGATAGGATTCGCCCGGTCCTGTTTCAAAGCGTCTTCCTCTGTTTCCCTGCGGATCTGTGAGCTGCCTTCTTGCCGGAATGAGATCCTTGTGTTCACCGATATAGGTCTTTACTGTTGTCAAAGATCCCGCATATCCCATAGGGGCGATGCGTTCGAAGATGACTTGCGAATTACTGACGCCTTTTTTCAGCAGTTCATCGATCACGCCGATATAGCCGGAAATGATCGTCACTTCATGTTTCTTTCCTTTGTTTCCATTGGGCAGGAATTCAAAGTTATTCTTCTGAAGCCTTCTTAGCTTTCCGCGGGTGATCCCGGTCCTTCTTTCAAGTTCGGCCAGATTGACCTTGCCCGGAGAATAATCGGCACCCATCTCTTCTTTTATCCGATCGATTTCCTGTGATAATATTTCTTCGGGGTCATTACATAATATTGTCAGTTCTTTCAATTTACCTCCTTTCCTGATGTATTGGTCATATATCAGTGTAAGGCAAAACGGAAAGGACGATGTAATGGCTCTTTTCTTCTGACTATCCTGCGGTTAGATCCACCTGACTCAAATTGGCTGTTTTCATCCGACATTTAATGGCCGGATTCTCCCGACGCTAACAGAAGAAGTAAAAAATATTATTGAAAAAAGGCCTGACCTGTTAAATTGTATTGCAGGACCTCAGCCTAAGAAAGACCATGG
>ONXX01000153.1 GCA_900321955.1 uncultured Bacillota bacterium
GGGGCAGCCATCGTGAAGTATGCCAAAGGAAAAGGGGAAGATATAAATGAAGCCGGCGAAGATACCATCAATGAGATGATCCACGGTTTGGTCAAAGGTGCTGACCTCTATCGCGATGATGTCAATAAGATCTCCTTTGCCTTAAACTCCTATGAGGATTACCTGGAAGCGAAAACGGTCTTTGCCGATCTGACTGTGGGTACCTGGGGCGGCAAGGACGAAGAAGCGCTGTTTGGCGATGTCGGCATCAAGGATGTCGATAAGGCCTCTGCCATCAAGATCCTTCTGAAACACTTAGGCAAAGATCTGACAGGCACGTATGCGATCGGTGATTCGAGGACCGATATCCCGATGCTGGAACTGTGTGAAATAGGCATCACGTTTATGTCCGGCGGCGAAGAGATCAAGGCGATGGCCGACTATGTCAGCGATGATGTGGATAAGGATGGCTTCTACAAGGCCTTTGCACATTTCGGCCTGATCTGAAAGAGGAAAGAGAAATGAAAGTTTTAAAGAAAATCGCGATCGTTTTGTTCACGTTGACGATCTTGTGTGCCTGCGCACCGAAGGAAAAAGAAGCATCGCCAACCGAGGTTCTGGATGCCTATCTCAAACAGATCATCACAAGTCAGGTTGGTGACAGCCTTGGCCAGGCCAAGACCGAGACCGAAGGAAAGCTCTATCAGAAGATCGCCGATCTCATGGGCAAGGTCACCTACACCCTGGACAACGAACAGGTGAAGGATGACAAGGCGACGGTGGACGGCCACTTCAAAGTCTACGACATGGCGGCTTCCTACAACGAGATGATCAATCGTCTGGTGGCCGAGGTTTCAAATGACGCCGAGAATAAAAACGAAGAGGAGATCAACGAGCGGGTCTACACCTTCTGGCTGGAAGAACTGGAGAAGATCGAAGAGCGGGGTGCCGATCTGGATTTCCATTACAGTTTTGAGCTGGCAAAAGGGGAAAACGGCTGGAGCGTTGATGATGTTTCCTCGGACCGCACCTTCCTGGATGGCATGATGGGCGGCTTAATCAGCACGATCGAAGGCTACTAAACGCAAACGTTAAAAAAGTCTTTTGTTTAAAGGCTTTTTAGTATAAAATATCTTTGTCGCGAAGAAGGGACGAGTAAAACAGAAGAGGTCTTTCAGAGAGCTCCGGCGGGTGGAAGCGGGGCAGATACTCCTGTTTGAATAAAAACCCGGAGCGAAGCGTTCGCCGCGTTAAGGCACAATGAAGGGCATGCCCATAGGGCATGAACTAAGGTGGTACCGCGTTAACTGACGTCCTTAGAGATAGGGACGTTTTATTTATTTTAAGGAGAAAGACAAAATGGAAAGAGAACTCAACGATCAGGAAAAAGTCAGACGACAGAAGATGGAAGACCTGCGAGCCAAGGGCATCGACCCGTTTGGCCAGGCATTTGAAAGAACAGCCAATTCCAAATCGATCCGCGACGAATTCGGCGAAGCCTCCAAGGAAGAACTGGAAGCCAAGAACGTCGAAGTCAAGATCGCCGGCCGTATCATGTCCAAGAGAAGAATGGGCAAGATGTGCTTCATGCACGTCCTCGATAAGGATGGACAGATCCAGCTGGTCATCAACAAGGCGGATGTCGGCGAAGAAGCCTATGAACTGGTCAAAGCTTCCGATATCGGTGACATCATCGGTTTAAAGGGCATCGTCTACCGCACCAATCCGAATGACAACAACCCGAAAGGCGAACTTTCCGTTTATGTGAAAGAATACACCCATCTGTCCAAGGCCCTTCGTCCTCTGCCGGAGAAGTTCCATGGCCTGACCGATGTCGAAGAAAGATACAGAAGACGCTACGTCGATCTGATCATGAACGACGAGTCCAGAAGGATCGCTTTCTTAAGACCGCAGATCATCCGTGCCATTCAGCACAACCTTGATTCCCAGGGTCTGGTAGAAGTGGAAACACCGGTATTGAACCCGATCTTAGGCGGTGCCAATGCCCGTCCGTTCACCACCCATCATAACGCCCTGAATAAGGAATTCTACCTGCGCATTGCGACCGAGCTCTATTTGAAGAGACTCATCGTCGGCGGCATGGAGGGCGTCTATGAGATCGGCAGACTCTTCCGTAACGAAGGCATGGACCTCAAGCACAATCCGGAATTCACCACTGTAGAAGCCTACGTTGCCTATTCCGATCTGGAAGGCATGATGAAGCTGTGTGAAAACCTCTTTGAGGAAGTTTCCACAAAGGTTTTAGGCACGACCGAATTACAGACCGGCGATCATACCATTTCCTTAAAGGCACCGTTCAAGCGCGTCAATATGACCGATGCGGTCAACGAAAAGACCGGCAAGGATTTCCGCAATATCACATTGGAAGAAGCGGAAGCGGTCTGCAAGGAGCTCCATATCGAACTCGAAAAGCACGAGATGGATCTCGGCCACATCATCAACAAGCTCTTCGAAGAACTTTGCGAAGAAGATATGGTCGGTCCGGTCTTCGTCTATGGCCATCCGCTGGAGATTTCACCATTGGCTAAAAAGGATCCGAATGATCCGCGTTTCACTTTGCGTTTTGAGCTGTACATCAACGGCACCGAATACGCCAACGCCTTCACCGAGCTCAACGACCCGATCGATCAGTACGAACGTTTCGAGAACCAGCTCAAGGCCAAGGAACTGGGCGATGATGAAGCAACCGAAATGGATATCGACTATGTCGAGGCACTGGAATACGGAATGCCTCCAACCGGCGGCATCGGTATCGGAATCGATCGATTCGTGATGCTGCTGGCGGGAACCGACTCGATCAGAGAAGTTCTCTTATTCCCGACGATGAAGCCAAGAGAAGGCGAAAAGAATACCGTCCGCAAGGTGGAAAACACCAACGAAGTCATCGACTTCTCCAAGGTCGAGATCGAACCGTTATTTGAAGATATGGTCGACTTCGATACCTTCTCCAAGTCCGACTTCCGTGCAGTCAAGGTGTTGGCTTGCGAAGCCGTGCCAAAATCCAAGAAGCTCTTGAAGTTCACGCTCAATGACGGAACGGGTACACCAAGAACGATCCTGTCCGGTATTCATGAATACTATGAGCCGGAAGAGCTCGTCGGCAAGACCTGCATCGCCATCGTCAACCTGCCGCCAAGAGCCATGATGGGCATCGATTCCTGCGGTATGTTGATCTCTGCCGTTCACCATGAAGAAGGACAGGAAAAACTGCATCTGCTTCAGGTCGATCCGCACATTCCGGCAGGCGCAAAGCTATATTAAAAACCATACAAGGACAGATTCATTCGAGTCTGTCTTTTTTTCAGGAAAAAGGATTCTTTGAATCGCTTTTTTCTTTGCTTAAGGCAAAATGATCCGTAATTGAAACGAATAAAAGAAGAA
>ONXX01000016.1 GCA_900321955.1 uncultured Bacillota bacterium
AAGGCAAGAGACCGTGATGCCTGTCTTTTGGAAAGTGATGAAGCAATGAAGGAAAATGGCGTGGATGCCAAGACTTTGATTCTGAAGGCGTCCTGCTACAGTGCACCCGGTGAAAACTTCACCCTACAGCCTGTGAAAGACCGCGATGATGCCTTTGCCCTGATACAGCAGGCTTTAGAGATGGAGCCAGGGAATGAGGAAGTGAAACAAAAGGCAGAGGAGGCCTGGTCATTGATCGATCAGTTCTATTCGGCAATCGAGGGCATGGGTTCCTGTTCCTTGAAGCAGATGCAGGAGAAACAGGAAGAATTCGAAGTCCAGGAAAAGGACTTTGCCCTGGAAGAAGTTCCCGCAAGCAAGACCGGTTCCAATTCCAGGTCGGAAAACATCACCATGGATAATGGCAACGAATGGTATTACTTTACCTATCTCGACGATCTGGGACGACAGGTCTGGAAAACAGAAGCTTTCTGGAGCAGCGGCCACAACTATATCAGTGAATTCTATACCTATTCCTATTTTGATCATGACTACTTCCCATGTATCCGTCAGGATTACATCTTCACCAATGACGCTTCTTTTTTAGAGAAGACAGCTTCAGGCGAGATCAAGAACGGCATGGTTCAGGCCAACATCATCAATATGGCCGATTATGATGAAAACGGCAAGATCGTAAAAGAATATGCCTATGTCCTTGAAGACGGGATAAAGACCTATGTCGACCACTTTGTTGATTACGCTCCTTTTGAAAGAGAAAGAAGATAAGTGCTTTTTGTAACGGAAGTATAAGAGAGCGATGCTGCGATAACCTTGAGGAGAACGACATGAAATACATCAAATATCAGGATCAGAATGTTTCGGCGATGGCTGCCGGCTGCATGCGCATTGCCGGTTTTACAGCGGAAGAGACCGACACCTTCATCCGCGGCGTTCTGGATCTGGGCATCAACTTCTTTGACCATGCCGACATCTACGGCGGCGGACATTGTGAGGAGCTCTTCGGTGAGGTCTTCAAAAAAGATCCAAGCCTGCGTGACAGGATGTTCATCCAGTCCAAGTGCGGGATCCGCAAGGGATACTTTGATTTTTTCTATGCCCACATCATGGAGGCAGTGGAAGGAATACTGGAACGTCTTCATACCGATCATCTGGATTCGTTATTGCTGCATCGGCCGGATGCCCTGATGGAAGCAGAAGAAGTGGATCGGGCATTTGCAGAATTGCATAAAAGCGGCAAGGTTTTAAACTTCGGTGTTTCCAACATGAACCGTTTCCAGATGGAGTATCTGGCAAAGAATGTGAAACAGGAATTAAAAGCGGACCAGCTGCAGCTTTCGATCGTGCATTCGCCATTGATCGATGAGGGTCTCAACGTCAATATGGGCGATGATCCTTCGATCATGCGTTCCGGCGGAACTTTGGAATATCTCAAGGAAAAGGATATGGTTTTACAGGTGTGGTCGCCATTGCAGATCGGCTATTTCCAAGGTTCTTTCCTGGGAAGTGAAAAATATGAGAAGCTGAATACGACGCTGAAAGAAATGAGTGAGAAGTATGGAGTGGAATGCGATGCGATCGCTTACGCCTGGCTCTTACGTCTGCCGCAGAAGGTACAGGTGGTCACCGGTACGACTTCGATCGAGCATCTTGCCGGCGGTGCCAAGGCAGCGGATATCCTCTTAGACAGAGAAGATTGGTATAAGCTCTATCTGGATGCCGGCAACCGTCTGCCGTGAGTCAGATTTGTTCTTCTGAGGGAGCAATTTCGCTCCCTTTTCTATTTGTGCTTTTTTTGACAAAAAGCGGAATGTTTTCTGCTAATATAAAGGTAAGAAAGAGAGTTATTGAATGGAAGCAGCTGAAATCCCTTTATCGTGCATTTTTTATCAGGCGGCTTTCGCTGAACTCTTTTCTATGGTCCAGTAAGTCAAGCCGCCTATCATAGGAGGCTTTTTATATGGAAAAGAACAGAAAAACATCGATCGATGCCCTCGAGCAGCAGCTGACATCTTTTTCTATGATGTCACCGGCCGAGGTTTTTGAACGTTTTGGCCTCAATAACGACGGCTTGAATGCCGAACAGATCGAAAAAGGCAGGGAGAAGTACGGAGAAAACGTCATCTCGACCGGCAATGAGAATTCGATCTTCACCAGGATCCGGGAATCGCTGATCAATCCTTTTAATGTGGTCTTACTGGTCGTCATCGCAGTCAGTTATTTTACCGATGTCGTTTTAGCCGATGTGCCTTCTTTTGCGACCATCATCATGTTGATCATCATCGTTCTGATCTCTTCCATCACTTCCTTTGTCCAATCCCAGAAATCGGACGAGGCAGCCAAGGCCTTGCAGCAGATGATCGTCACCAAGGTCAATGTGGTCCGCCAGGGCAGACGGATGCAGATCCCGATCGAGGACTGCGTGCCGGGCGATCTGGTGGTTTTGGGATCGGGCGATCTGATCCCGGGTGATGTGCGCTTCATTGAGACCAAGGACCTTTTCGTCGACCAGGCCCAGCTGACCGGTGAGTCCAATCCGGTCGAGAAGTATACCGATCACCGCGATGCGGAAGACATCACCGATCTTTCCAATATCGGTTTCATGGGCTGTGATATCGTTTCCGGTTCCGCCAGAGCGGTAGTCATTGCCACCGGCAACAATACCTATTTCGGCAATATGTCAAAGACCCTGAATGCGCAAAACGACAAGTCGGTCTTTGATAAGAACATGGAATCGATCACCAACCTGCTGATCCGTTTCATGCTGGTCATGGTGCCGGTCATCTTTGTTGCCAACTTTGTGACCAAACATGACCTTCTGGGTTCGGTGATCTTTGCCATCACCATCGCTGTCGGTCTGATGCCGGAGATGTTACCGGTCATGATCACTTCTTCTTTGGCCAAGGGCGCCATTTCCATGAGCAAGAAAAAGACGATCGTCAAGCACCTGGGTTCCATTCAGACCTTTGGCGAGATGGACATCCTGTGTACCGATAAAACCGGTACCCTGACCCAGGATGAGATCGTCTTGGAAAAATACATGGATGCTTCCGGCAGGGAAGACATCCGCATCCTGCGCCATGCCTTTCTCAATTCCTATTTCCAGACCGGTCTGAAGAACCTGATGGATAAGGCGATCATCGCCAGAGGGGAAAAGGAAGGCCTGGATTATTTAAAGAAATCCTATGTGCGGGAAGATGAGATTCCTTTCGACTTTGCCCGTCGCAAGATGTCGGTCGTGCTGCGTGACCGCAAACTGAAGCGGCAGCTGATCACCAAGGGTGCCGTCGATGAGATCATCGCCAACTGTGCCTTTGTGGAGATCGACGGTGAAGTCAAACCGATGAACGAGGAACTCATGAAGAATGCCTACAAGATCTCGGAAGACAACGGCGCGGAAGGCATACGTGTCATCGCCGTCGCCCAGAAAAACGAGATCCCGGACATCGATGCCTTTTCGGCGGAAGATGAAAAAGACATGGTCCTCTTGGGCTTCATCGGCTTCCTGGATCCGCCGAAAGAGTCTTCGGTTTCCGCCATTCGGGCTTTGAAAGAAAACGGTATCCGTACGGTCGTTTTGACCGGCGATGCCAAGCCGGTTGCCATCAATATCTGCAAGCGCATCGGCATTGATACGTCCTATGCCTATTCCGGTTCGGATGTCGAGATGATGAATGACGGTCAGCTGCGGGAAGCCTGCAAGAAGGCACAGATCTTTGCCAAGCTCAATCCTTTGCAGAAGAAGCGGATCGTCGAGACTTATCAGGAGCTTGGCCATGTGGTCGGGTATATGGGTGACGGCATCAACAGGCGGATGTCGGTATCTCCGTGGATACGGCTGTCGATATTGCTAAGGAAGTGGCTGACATCATCCTTCTGGAAAAGGATCTCAATGTTTTGGATGACGGCGTCATCGAGGGCAGAAAGACCTTTGCCAATATGAACAAGTATCTCAAGATGGCGATTTCCGGCAACTTCGGCAATATGATCTCGGTTCTGATCGCCTCTCTGGCTTTGCCGTTCCTGCCTTTGAAGCCGGTCCATATTCTGGTGCAGAACATCCTCAATGACTTTGCCCAGTTTGGCATGCCGTATGACAACGTCGAAAAGGAATACATCGAAAAGCCGATGGAGTGGGATACGGATTCTCTGAAACAGTTCATGTTCTACTTCGGTCTGACATCGACGGTTCTGGATATCCTGTGCTTTGCGGTCCTGTGGTTTGTCTTTGGCTATAAGACGATCGAACAGGCCGAATACTTCCAGTGCGGCTGGTTCATGTTCGGCGTCATTTCGCAAACCCTGGTCATCCATACCATACGTACCCACAAGCTGCCGTTTATCGGCGGCCAGGCAGGCAGGGAACTGATGTTTTCAACAGCGGCAGTGGTGATCATCACACTGATCCTGGGACTGAGCCGTTTTGCCTACGTCCTGGATATGAATCCGCTGCCTTATACCTATCTGTTCTATCTGGCCGGTCTGATGGTCGTCTATCTCATACTGGCCCAGATCATGAAGAACATCTATATCAAGAGATTTAAGAAGTGGATCTAGAAAGGGGTAAATCATGGAAGACAAAATCTTAGAAGAAAACATCGAAGAAAGAAATTATACCCAGGAAATCTTTGATCTGATCCGCAAGACCAAGAATTCAAAACTCCTGGCGCAGACCCTGACCAATTACCATGACAATGATATTGCCGATGCTTTGACCTATCTTTCGCCGGATGAAAGAAAGCGTCTGTACAAGGCGATCGGCATTGAAGCGACATCGCGCATCTTCGCTTATCTGGATGAAGACGTCGACAAGTACTTCGCCGAACTGGAAGCCGAGAAGGCTGCCGACATCCTGGAAGAAATGGATGCCGACGATGCCATCGACATCCTGGAAGAACTGGATAAGAAGAAGGCCGATGAGATCATCAGTCTCATTGAACCGGAATCCAAGTCGGACATCCAGCTCTTGCGTTCGTACAAGGACAACGAGTTCGGTTCTCTGATGACCACCAACTACATCACCCTGGAATACGGCATCGGCATCAAGAAGTCGATCGAACAGCTGATCGAGGAAGCGGAAGAGAATGACAACATCGAGACCTTATATATTATTAAGGATAATAAGTTCTATGGTGCCTTGACTTTGAGGGATCTTCTGATCACCAAGAAGGATGAAGACCTCGATGAAAAGATCATCCTGTCTTATCCGTTTGTCTACGACAGGGAAGAGATCACCGACGCGGCGATCGATGCCCTGGCCGATTACTCCGAAGATTCCATCCCGGTCTTGAACAAGGACACCAACCAGATCGTCGGTGTCATCACTTCTGCCGACATCGTCGAACTGATCAACGAGGAAGAGGAAGAAGAAAAGAAAGAAGTGGAAAAGGCGGAAACAAAAAAGGTCAATTACTACCAGATCATCGCTTTTGTGCTCTTATTGCTGGTAGCGCTCAATTCCATCTTCGGTCTTGTGCCGTCTGTTACCTATGTTGAGATCGCTTTGGTGATCATCGCCATCTTCTTACAGGTCTATGGCCACTCTTCTCTTTCGAAACAATAGGAAAAGATGATCAAAGTTCTGATTTCGCTTTTGAAGGTTTTATCTGTTTTATGCATCTTCTACGGATCGATCGTATTATTGCTGATCGGTCCTTTTCGCGTTTTCAGTTTCTTTTATCTGGCACTTGGCATCTTCCTGTTTCTTCTGTCCTTTTTCCACCAGCGGATCGAAGCGCTGCTGACAAAGAGGGTCTTTTCCATTCTGCTATATGTATTGTGTGCCTTGTTTATCGTGTTTGTCATCTTCGAGGCAAAGATCGTTTCCTATAGTTTAAAAGCTCCTGAAAAGGACGCCGATTATCTGATCGTTCTGGGATCGCAGATCAAAGAAAGCGGTCCGTCGATGGACTTTAAGGCAAGACTCGACAGTGCTTTCGACTATCTTCTGGAGAATAAGGATACCATCGTGATCACCACCGGCGGCAAGGGAGAAAACGAACCGATCGCGGAAGCTGTGGGCGGGGCAGATTATCTGATTGAAAAAGGAATTGAAAAAGAGCGGATCCGCATCGAGGACCGGAGTTCGACGACGCTTGAAAACCTGCTTAACGCCAAGACGATCATCGAAAAAGAAGACAGTATATCCAAGGCGAAGGTCGTCATCGTCTCTGCCGATTATCATCTCTATCGGGCTTCCTACATTGCCGATAAGATCGGCATGAAGAATGTTTCCTGCAAGGGCGGCCATGGTTTGGCAGTCTTGCTGCCGCACTATTACACGAGGGAATTCTTTGCCCTGATCAAGGAAGTGCTTTTCTTTCTGAAATGAATAAGGTCATCCGTATTGACAAATCCACGGCCGCAAGATTCCTGCTGTTGAAGCAGGGTCTTTTCAAAGCGTATCTCTTTGAAGGGAAAAGAGGTGCACTGGACTATGTACGTCAGGCAGGCTGCATCCAGTATGACCCGGTCGATGTGGTCGGCAAAAATGCGGAACTCACCCTGCAGTCAAGAGTCAAAGGTTTTCGAAAGAAGGATCTCTACGATCTGCTGTATAAGGAGCGGAAGCTTTTCGATTATACCGACAAGGAGCTTTCCATCCTGCCGATCGAAGACTGGCCCTATTTCGAGCGCTACCGCCGTCTCAGCAAAGAAAAAGGGAAACACTTTGAAGGCCTTGATGTGCTGGAAGGGGAAGCCAAAGACTATATCAGAAAACACGGACCGGTCTCTTCCTCGAGCCTTCCGATCAAAGGAGAGATCCGCTGGCATTCCAGCATTCACTGGAGCGGCAGCTGGGAAGGAAATCCGACCAGAGCTTCCCGCAGTGTGCTGGAACAGCTGTATACGACCGGGGAACTGGTGATCCATCACAAGGAAAAGACGAGAAAGTTCTACGACCTGGCAGAAAGAAGACTGCCCTTAAGTCTGCTGGAACAGAAGGATCCGCTTTCCGATGATTTTGAACATATCAAGTGGCGCATCCTGCGCCGGATCAGTGCTGTCGGTCTTTTGTGGGAGAGGAATTCTCCGGCTTTTCTGGGAATCTCCAATCTGAATACGGAGAAGCGGAAAGAAGCCTTTGATCAGCTCTGTCAGGAAGAAAAGATCACTGTGGTGGAAATTGAAGGGATCCGTTATCCTTTCTATATCTGTCAACAGGACCGAAAACTGCTGGAAGCGGCCAAGGAAGAAGGAAAGAGCTCCCGTCTGGAATTTCTGGCGCCGCTTGATCCGATGCTGTGGGATCGGGATCTGATTAAGGCGGTCTTTGGTTTTGATTATTCCTGGGAAATCTATATCCCGAAAGAAAAACGCCGCTATGGCTACTATGTTTTGCCGGTCTTATATGGTCAGCGCTTTATCGGCCGCATGGAACCGATCCTGAAAGACGGGAAACTGGAGGTCAAAGGACTCTGGCTGGAAAAAGGTGTGCGGAAATCAAAAAAACTGAATCGGGCATTGAACGCAAGGCTTAAGCGTTTCGCAAAGTTCAATGGCGTTGTGTACGAGGATGAAGATCTGATGGAAAAGGTCAAAAGGTAGAAAACCGCATTCTGTCTTTGGCATATAATATAGATTATGGAACATAAGTATATCGTGGTCCGTGTGACTTATACGCCGTATGGCGAACGTTTTGAAGATGAAAAGCGCGTATTTGACGATCGTCTTGAGGCAGAAAAATACGCAAAGATGAAAAATCAGTTCTGCGAGTCCAACATCAGCTACTGTATTCAGAAGATCAATGTGGTCTAGGAGGCGAAGATGAAATACAGGATCAACCGCAAAACGGGGGACAGGATCTCTGAAATCGGGATCGGTTCTTCCTACATGCATGAAGCAGGAAAAGAAGAGGCAATCAAGGCCTTGCGAAGAGCCTATGAAGGCGGCATCAATTACTTTGACCTGGCTGCCGGCCATGGCGATGCCTTTGCGATCTATGGGGAAGCCTTACACGATGTCAGGGACAAGATCTTCTATCAGATCCACTTTGGCGCAGATTACACCAAGGGTGACTATGGCTGGAGCCTGGATCTTAATACGATTAAAGCATCGGTGAAATGGATGCTGCAGAGATTGCAGACGGATTATATCGATTATGGCTTTATCCATTGTCAGGATGAGATCGCCGACTGGCAAACCTATAAGGAAAACGGTGTCTATGACTATATCCTGGAGCTCAAGAAGAAAGGTATTGTGAAACACATCGGTCTTTCTTCCCATACGCCGAAGGTCATCAATGCGATTCTGGACGAGGCGGATGTGGACATGCTGATGTTCTCGGTGAATCCGGGTTATGACTATGGACAGGGTCAATATGCCTATGGTGAAGTGGAAGAGCGGGAAAGAATCTATCGCCGCTGCGAAAAGGAAGGCATCGGCATCTCGGTCATGAAGCCGTTCTCCGGCGGACAGCTGCTGGATGAAAAGACATCGCCGTTTAAGAAAGCACTGAGCGTTCATCAGTGTCTGAAATACATTCTCGACAAGCCGGGCGTTCTGGTCGCTTTGCCGGGTGCCAAGTCTGTGAAGGAAGTTGAAGAACTTCTCACCTACGACCGAAAGAGCGAAGAAGAACTCGATTATTCGATCATCTCTTCCTTTGAACCGGTGAGGATGCGCGGGAAGTGCGTTTATTGCAACCACTGCAAGCCTTGTCCGATGGGCATCGATATCGGCCTGGTCAATAAGTACTATGATCTGGCGATGGCCGGCGACAGGATGGCGGTCGAACACTATAAGACTTTGGAGATCAATGCGGATGCCTGCATCGGCTGCGGGCATTGCGATTCCAGATGTCCGTTCAATGTGAAGCAGTCGGAAAAGATGCAGGAGATCAAAGAATATATGGCGAAACAGGCGTAGGCCTGTTTTCTTCTGTCTGTCACCCGGGATAAGGTAAAATATTGCTGTATGGAGAAGAAAGAAAGGACCTATATTGCGATCGACTTAAAGTCGTTTTATGCTTCGGTCGAGTGCACGGAAAAGGGCTATGATCCTTTGGATATCAATCTGGTGGTTGCCGATGAGTCTCGTACTAACAAGACGATCTGTCTGGCTGTTTCACCGGCTTTGAAGTCCTTTGGCATACCGGGGCGTCCCCGGCTTTTTGAGGTCCAGCAGCAGGTAAAAAAGATCAATGAGGAACGGCGCAGAAAGGCACCGGGCGGGATCTTAAAAGGCAAGTCCTGCTACCTGCATAAACTTCAAAATGATCCGTCTCTGGCGGTCGATTTTGTGGCGGCTATGCCCCGCATGGGTCTGTATATCGAATATTCGGCCAAGATCTATGACATCTATCTGAAATATGTGGCGAAAGAGGATATCTGCGTCTATTCGATCGATGAGGTCTTCATCGATGCGACCGACTATCTCAATACCTACCGGATGAATGCCCATCAGTTTGCGATGAAGATGATCGAGGATATCATGATCAATACCGGTATTACGGCAACGGCCGGCATCGGCACCAACCTCTATCTGGCGAAAGTTGCCATGGACATCGTCGCCAAGCACAAGAAGGCCGATAAGGACGGGGTCCGCATTGCACAGCTCGATGAGATGTCCTATCGAAGAATTCTGTGGACCCACGAACCACTGACTGATTTCTGGCGGGTCGGTCCGGGCATCCAGCGCCGTCTTGCCAAATACAACATCCACACGATGGGCGATATCGCCAGGTTTTCCCTGAGGGCCGATGGAACGCTGTACGATGAATTTGGCATCAACGCGGAGTTATTGGTCGACCACGCCTGGGGCTATGAACCCTGTACGATGAAGGACATCAAGCGCTATGTGCCTTCTGCCAATTCTTTAGGTGTCGGCCAGGTCTTAATGGAGCCTTACACCTATGAAAAGGCCATGGTCGTATGCAAGGAGATGATCGACAATCTGTGTCTGGATCTGGTGGATAAGAATCTGGTGGCAGAAGGTGTCGGCCTGTATATCAACTACGATGCCAGCAGCGATTTAAGCAACTATAAAGGCAAGATCTCCGTTGATTATTACGGACGCCGCGCGCCGAAACCGGCCGGCGGTTCGATGCCTTTAAAAAATCCCACATCTTCCGTCAAGGTGATCTCCGATGCCATCCTTTCGATCTTTAAGCAGACGGTCGACAAGAGTCTTCTGATTCGCCGCATCAACGTCACGGCGACAAGAGTCGTTCCGAAGTCTTCGGTCAAAGACAAGGTGCGGGTCGAACAGTTTTCCCTCTTTGCCGATCCGGAGAGCACGGAGAAAAGATTCTCAGAAGAAAAAATCGCCGAGAAGAAGGAAGAAGACCTCGCCAAGGCAATCTTAAATATCAAGCACCGCTTCGGCAAGAACGCCATATTAAAGGGAACCAATTACGAGGAAGGTGCGACCGGCAAGGAGCGCAACGAACAGATCGGAGGACACCGCGAATGAGTGAAAAAGATCCCCATCGCTACGATGACATCATCGATCTGCCCCACTTCGTCTCCAAGGACCGCAGGCACATGTCCAACTATGACCGAGCGGCCCAGTTTGCCCCTTTCGATGCTCTGACCGGCTACGATGAGGCGATCGAAGAGACCGGCCGCACAACGGAAAACGAGATCGTCCTGGGCGACTATGAGATGGAAGTGCTGGAACAGAAGTTTCAGATCCTGCTTTCCCGTCTGAATGAAAGACCGCTGGTAAAGATCCGCTATTTCATTCCGGATCTGTATAAGGACGGCGGGTCCTATAAGGAAGAAGAGGTCATCGTGCGGCGCATCGATATGAACAGGCGGATACTGATCTCGGAAGACAAGAAGAGCTATGACCTGGCATATATCGTCAATGTTTCTTCTGATCTTTTCGATGACTACGAATTCTGATTGTCAAAGAAGACAAAAACTGATTAAATGAAGCTGTAACGATAGGAGTAAAAAATAATATGAACAGACTGGAATACCATTTCGATTGTCTTGACGGAAAATATTTGTGTGTCTGTCAGTTTGATGATGAAAGCCTCAGCTATGTGATCGAATCATCGATCCCGGAATTAAGCGGCAAAAGCGGCGAGCTGTCTAAAGAAGAGGCGGTCCGTTTCAACAAACTGTTGGAAGAAGCGCAGATCGAAAAATGGGACAGGGAATACATGGCCGATCTTTCCGGCATCGCCGATGCGGTGAAATGGAAAGTCAAGCTGATCAAGGATGACAAAGAATATGTCTCCAGGGGCGAAGAATCGTTTGAACCCTATACCTATAAGCAGCTGATCGATGCCTTACGGCTGATGGAAGGCAAGGCCGATTATTTCCTGGCACAGGGAGACAGATGAGTAAGGAAGAATTGAAGAAACTGAAGCTGGCGGATCTGAAGAAGCTGGCGGAAGAAAGACAGATCAAGGTGAGCGGTCTTAAAAAAGAGGAGATCGTTTCTTTGCTGTGTGAAGAAGAAATCAAAGAAGAAGACGAGAAGGCGGAAGGCGAAGAAAACAGTGAAGTCCGTTTCATTGAAAAGCGCCGGGATCCGTCCTTACCGGTAGAAGGCATACTGACCGTCATGGAAGACGGCTATGGTTTCATACGGGGTGAAAACTTTGAGACCGGCGATGACAACGTCTTTGTCTCGCCGACGTTCGTCAAAAAGTTTCGTTTAAGGACCGGTGATCACATCATCGGCAAGAAGCGCGAACCAAGAGAAGGGGAACGTTACGGTGCTTTGATCTATATCGACAAGATCGATTATCTGGATACCGACATGATTCGCTCCCGTGTGAACTTTGAAGATCTCACACCGGTCTTTCAGGATGAAAGGGTCAAGCTGGAAAGAAGAGGTGAATCGCTGTCGATGCGGGTCATGGATCTGATCGCGCCGATCGGCAAGGGCCAGAGAGGTCTGATCGTTTCGCCGCCAAAGGCCGGCAAGACGACGATTTTAAAAGACATCGCCTTATCGATCCTGCGCAGCTGTCCGAAGGCCCATCTGATCATTCTGCTGATCGATGAGAGGCCGGAGGAAGTCACCGATATCAAGGAGATCGTCAGGGGCGACAACGTCATGATCGTCTATTCGACCTTTGACGAACAGCCATCCAAGCACAAATACGTTTCGGAGATGACGATCGAACATGCCAAGCGTCTGGTGGAAGCCGGTGAGGATGTCTTCATCCTGCTGGATTCGATCACCCGTCTGGCAAGGGCCTACAATCTGACGGAAGCCAGTTCTGGCAAGACGCTGTCCGGCGGTCTGGATCCCAGTGCCTTATATATGCCTAAGAAGTTTTTCGGGGCAGCCCGAAAGACCAGGGAAAGAGGTTCTCTGACCATCCTGGCAACAGCTTTGGTCGATACCGGTTCCAAGATGGATGACGTCATCTACGAGGAATTCAAGGGGACCGGCAACATGGAACTGATCCTGTCAAGGAAGCTGCAGGAAAGAAGGCTGTTCCCGGCCATCGATATCGCCAAGTCGGGCACGCGAAGGGAAGACCTGCTTTTGAATCGGGAAGAATTACAGGCAGTCAACATCATACGAAGGGATCTGATGAACTACTATCGGGATGATTCGATCGATTCGCTGATCGAGATGTTCATCCGCACAAAGGACAACGAAGAACTCGTCAATATCATCAATAAAAAAGGAATTTAAAAGAAACGGTTGAGATCAGATCTCAACCGTTATATTATCTACCGGTTCAAAGTCGATGTCTTTGACTTTTTCTATGTATTCGGCGATGACTTCAACGACGCTGCGCTGTATCTCTTTGATCGTCGGTGCGTCCCTCAGCATTTCAAAGCCGCCGCTGCCGCCGGCCCGGTAATTGTTGATGCAGAGAGTAAACTCATCATCGTCATTGACGGGGATGCCGTTGCGGGTCAGCGAGACGATCCTGTGACCGACCGGGTTGGAGACTTTGATGGTGTATTCCACCCCATCGAGCATATCGTAGTTGTGGGCCTGCGGGGTCGGGAAGTCATGGGTCTTTTCGATGATGATCTTATCGTCTTCCACATCCCAATAGCGGGCAACGGCTTCCAGATATTCTTTCAGGATTTTGCCGGTAATCCGTTTGATGACAATGGTGTTCGGGAAAGGATAGGTGGAAACCAAATCGCGCATCGTGATGTTTTTTTCAAAGCCTTTGGCGAAAAGGAAGAGGGCGTTGGCCGAGATATCGGCACCGGAGATGTCGAAAAGGACCTGATCGAGGAAGGTGATGACCTGCGATTTGTGCAGTCTGGCATCGACTTCATCATTGATCACCATGTCGACTTCTGAAGTGCCTAAAGGCTGGTCGAGCCATTTCTGACAATCCTTTTCTTCCGCTTGTACAATGTCTAGGATCTTCGGATCGGCCGGTGCCGTGGCATCCACGAGGCGGCCTTCAATGGCACCTGTTTCCGTGTCGATCTCAACCATCGCCAGCTGGGTGCCGTTGTGGGCGCTTTGTATATAGAAGGTGTTGTTGCTGGTACCGAGCATCGGGCGGTGCTGATGTCCGCATAAAAGGACGTCCAGATTGTCGATTTCCTTGCAGATCTGATAGCCTTCATTCTCACCGCTGAGGTTTTCGGTCGGCTCACCGCTGTCAGGATCGGCTTCAAAACCGCCGTGGTAGACGCCGATCACATAGTCGGCTTCTTCGTTTTCTTTGATTTGCTGACAGATCTTCTTCGCTGTTTCAAGGGCATCACTAAAACTGAAGTCTTTGATATGTTCCGGCTGTTCCCAGTTAGGAATGTGCTGGGTGACGATGCCGAAGATTGCGACCTTTTTTCCGGCGATTTCCCTCATGTAGTAAGGCTTGGACAAAGGCTCTCCCTTATAGGAGATGTTGGCGGAGATGCATGGCATCTTCAGCTTGTTGATGTGGTCCATCAGGACTTCCTCGCCGTGATTGAAATCGTGGTTGCCCAGATTGACATAGTCATAGCCGATGGTGTTCATGATCTTGGTGAAGGGGTTTTCTTCCCCTTTTCTTTTTTCAAAATGATAGTAAGCCAGAGGCGAACCTTCCAGGACGTCGCCGTTATCGATGAGGATGGTGTTTTCATCCTTTAATTCTTTGATGGTTGATGAGACCTTGGCAAAACCCTGGTCTGCGTCTTTTCCGGTGGCGTAGCTGTAAGGAAAAACGTAGCCGTGGACATCGCTGGTCATCAGGATCTTTATTTTATTGTTCATAACTGCCTTCTTTCACACCACAATGGTATCACAGCGAAAAGCAATCCACGAAACAAGAGGTGTTAAAATAACAGTATGAGTATCGATGCAAGATTCAGAGATGCCCTCAATTTCCGTGACCTTGGGGGCTTAAAATGTGAAGATGGAAGAACAGTAAAACCCCATCTGTTTTACCGCGGCGGCGGACTTTACTATTTCAATGAAGACGAACTGAAAGAATTTGAAAAGCTGGGCATTCAGACGATCATGGATCTGCGAAGCGCTTCCGAGATCGAAAGGATGCCCGATCCTGAAATCTCAGGCGCCAGAAATATCGCTCACAGCGGTCTGGTGGTAAGAGGTTCGGAAGATATTGACTGGTCGCCGGCCGGCATGCGCAAGATCGGCGGTGAGGCGAAGGAACAGTTACGGAAGATACAGGGCTACTATGAAAACATCGCCCTCAACAATAAGGCGTTTCAGATCATGATGAAGGAAGTGGAAGAAGGAAAACTGCCGATCTATTTCCACTGCATGACCGGCAAGGATCGCACCGGTGTGGCGGCGATTATTCTGCTGCTGGCGCTGGGTGTGAAAAAAGAAGAGATCTTAAAGGACTATCTTGAAAGCAATGTCTTTCGTAAGCAGATCGTGGAAGACAGTATTGCCAAGGCGGGGGATCTGGCCAGAAATCATCCGGAGCTGCGTGATCTGATCACCATTCAGGACGGAGTCCTGCAAAAAACCTACGAAACGGTCATGGCTTCGATCCTAAAAAAGTATGCTTCCTATGGGGAGTATCTGGAAAAAGAGTACGGCCTGGATGAGGATAAACTTAAGGCACTCAGGGATGCTTATCTGCAATAAGCGAAATGCTTGAATGAAAATACGATCAGAAAGCGTTTACAGGGTTTGGGTTTGCGAAAAGTAATCGTTTAAGGACGGGCTTTTGTCTGCCGTTTCGCCAAACTCGAGTAAAGAATCTGGCTTTTTTAGATTATAATAGTTTTGTAAATCGATTGGGATTTATAGAAAAAGGAGAGAAAAATGAAAAAACTGTTCAAATTGCTTTCTTTAGCTCTCGTTGCTATGATGCTGGTCGCTTGTTCAGGCGGCAACGGCGGCAACGGCGGTGAAAGTGAATCCACTGAGCCGGCTGAGATCGTCTTCTGGCACACTCTTACTGACCATGACGAAGAAAACGTCAAGGAAATCGTTGATGCGTTCAACGCAGCTAACGAAGGCGTTTACCATGTCACTCAGGAAACACAGCCATTAGATGGTTTCGAAGCTAAGGTCCTCGAAGCTGTTACCAACGGCGTAGGTCCGAACATCGTCTGGTTATACCCGGGCACTGCTACGGAATATGTTGGTGAAGGCTTAGCACTTGATTTTGGCAAATACCTCAGCGACGACGATGTCAAGAATCGTGTTTCCGAAGGTATCTGGAACTCTTTAACTGACTACGAAGATGGTGCTATGCACGCTGTTGCCGGCACTCTGACTGGTCCGATCATGTTCTACAACCAGGACTTATTAGACAAGTACAACCAGACTATCCCTACTACTTGGGAAGAACTGCTCGAAGTCTGCAAGGTCGTTGTTGACGGCGAAAAGGCAGAAGGTCATGACATCATGGGCTTCGGTCCGGACTCTGTTGATGTTTTAGGCATCATCGTTCTGGAACAGTTAGGTTTACACTACATTGACGCTAACAAGACTGCAAACGACTGGACAAACCAGAAGTTTGTTGACTGGGTCAACTGGTGGAAAGAAGCTGAAGCTAACGGTTACTTCCAGCTGGTAGATCCTGAAGGTTACCATTCTGGTCCGTTCGGCAATCAGAACTATCTGTGCTACATGGGCTCTTCTGCAGGTATCGGCTACATCAACCACGATGCATTCAATATGACAACTGGTCCGGTTCCGCAGATCGCTGGCGGCAAGAACTACACCGAAACTACATTACGTGCTCTGATCGGCTTCACAAAGGATGAAAAGGCTGATGAAGGTACTGCTAAGTTCGCAGCATTCTTCGCTAACGCTGAAAACAACACGAAGTTCGTTCAGACTTACGGCGCTGCTTCTCCATATCTTGATGTTGCAGCAACCGATGAATACAAGAACTACGCTGCACAGTCTCCTGCAATTCAGGCATTAGCATTAATGACTGACTATGCCGGTACTCGTCCGAACGTTGTAGGTCAGCAGGGTTGCAAGGAAGCGATCACTCAGGCTCTGAAGATCGCTGTTGCCGGCACCGATACTGTTGAAGCTCTTACAACTGCTCAGGCACAGGCTAACGCTGCTTTAAGCGAGTAGTTTTTGGAGAAATAATGACAAGGAATAAGTTGTTCGTATTCTGTCTCGACGCATTATGCACATCGGATCTCGATCTGATGAAAGAAATGCCGAATTTTGCCTGGATCTTTGAAAAGGGATCTGAGGTAAAACATGTCGAGCCGATCTATCCGAGCTTCACTTATCCTTGTCATTGTACGATCATTACAGGGAACACCGTGAAACATCACGGTGTTCCTCATAATGCGATACTGAAGGTGGAAGATGCCAATCCGCCTTGGTATAACCAGCGTGCAGATGTGAAATGTCCAACGATTTTTGATTATGCAAAGAAAGCTGGATATCTGACATGTTCACTTAGCTGGCCGGTATCGGGAAAAGCCGATATCGATCTCAATATGCCGATGATCGTCCCGGCAGGCTATATGGGGGATGATCCGGGACAGTTCTTATGGGGCAATGCGTCTGAAGAACTGATGGAGAAGTATTTCTGGAAATACGGCAGATATCTGATGGGCAAGGACAGGAGCCTCGATCTTTATACGATGGCTCTGGCGCCGGTGCGATCTTGATTCGGCAAGACACGGCAACGGTGTCTACTCTGAAGAAGCGGTAGAACAATTAAGAAAACACAATTATGAATTCGGCGTGCTGCTTGAAAGCATCCGCCGCTACGGTGATTTTGAACATACCAACTTTGTCATTCTGGGTGACCACGGTCAGCAGGACATCACGATGGATCTCAACGTCAATATCCTTTTAAGAGACGCAGGTTTCATTCGTTGTGATGAACAAGGTAAACTTGTCGACTACGATGCGTATTGTCATTCCGTATCGATGTCTGCCTGGATCCAGCTCAAGGATCCAAACGACAAAGTGATGCGCGAGAAAGTCTATGACTTCCTCAAATCTCTGAAGGACGATCCGAAATACAACATCGGATATCTTTACACCAAGGAAGAAGCAGATGAGCTTTTCGGATTGACCGGTCCTTTGGATTTTGTCATCGAAGGAAAAGAACCGATGGCATTTTCTTCGACACTGGAAGGAAAAGATGCCTTTGAGAAATACCTGAAGCCGGGTCAGCACAGATCGGTAGCCAGCCATGGCCACCTCCCTTGGCGCGATGAGACGACGACTTTTATTGCCGTCGGTCCGAATGTTGCGGAAAACGTCGTGATCGAACGCTCTTCCATGTTGAATGAAGCACCGACCATGGCGGCAATGCTGGGACTGCAGATGGAAAACATCGACGGTCACGTCCTTGAAGAATTGATCAGACAATAAATCAATAATTGTTTTTATAAAGGAGGAAAACAATGAAAATACGCCTTGAGAATATCGTCAAGCGTTTTGACGATAACACAGCAGTCAATGATTTTTCTGCTGAGATCGAGTCAGGTGAACTGGTGACGCTTCTGGGTCCTTCGGGCTGCGGTAAGTCGACGATGCTGAACATGCTTTCAGGCATTCTTTACCCGACCGAAGGCAAGATCTATTTCGACGAAGACGATGTTACCTATGTCTCACCGGAGAAGAGAGGTATCGGTCTGGTCTTCCAGAACTATGCCCTGTATCCGCACATGACAGTATTGGAAAACATCTGCTTCCCACTGGAGATCAAGAAGGTCCCAAAGGCTGAACGAATCGAAAGAGCCAAGAAGATGGCACAGCTGGTTCATGTTGACGGCATGCTCAACAGAAAACCGGGTCAGCTTTCCGGTGGCCAGCAGCAGCGTGTTGCCATCGCCAGAGCCCTGGTCAAGGAACCTCGCCTGCTTCTGCTGGATGAACCGTTATCCAACCTGGATGCCCGTTTACGTATCGAGATGAGAGAAGAGATCAGACGTATTCAGCTGGAAACCGGCGTTACGACGATCTTCGTCACACACGACCAGGAAGAGGCAATGTCCATTTCCGACCACATCATTCTGATGAAACTGGGTGTCTTGCAGCAGTATGACAAACCGCAGTATCTTTACGACCAGCCGGCCAACTGCTTCGTCGCAGACTTTTTGGGCAACCCGCCGATCAATAAGATCGAAGGTGTCGTAAGAGGAGGAAAAGTCCTCTTAGGCGATGAAGAAGTCGACTCAAGAGTAAAAGTCGACAATGTTCCGGATGGCACCAAGGTGTATCTTTCATTCCGTGCTGAATCCGTCATCCTTGATGACAAGTCTCCGTTGAGAGCCAAGGTCGTTCTCACTTCCGTCATGGGCAAGGAAATCATCACTTCCTTCATCTTAGGCGGAAAGGAGGTCCGTGGCTACATGAATTCCGATGCGGAACTCGCAAGAGACCAGGATATCGGCATCTCATTCAAGAAAACAGGTGTATTCGTATTCGACTTTGAAAGCGGAGAGCGTTACTTATGATAAAGAAACCTTTTTACGAAAGGATCAAACCGCTTCTTTATCTGTTGCCGTTTATCGTATCGGTCAGCGTTTTTACCCTGTATCCGATCGTCAACGTCATCCGTATGTCCTTCCTGGAGGGCTACAAGTACCTGAGCGGTGCTTATACGGGTGTCGGTCTTGGCAACTATGAAAAAGTATTAAGCGATCCTTTCTTCCGTCAGGCTATCTCCAATACATTCCGTTATGTATTGCTGGTGGTTCCGATTTCGACGGTGATCGCGATCGTTCTGGCGACTCTTCTGAATCAGAAGATCAAGTTCCAGTCTTTCTTCCAGACGGCTTACTTCCTGCCGATGGTTACTTCATCGCTGGCAGTCGGTCTTGCCTGGAGATTCATGTTTAATGATAAGGTCGGTGTTTTGAACTACGTTTTGTCGCTGTTTGGCGCAAAGGGTGTCGACTGGCTGACGTCCATTCCGGGCAACTTCTTCGCTGTTGTTGTCTTTGGTATCTGGGCGATCTTGCCGAACACGATCATCCTGCTGCTTTCCGGCTTGCAGAACATTGACCCGCTGTATTACACGGCAGCCAAGGTTGACGGTGCCAAGACGCTGAGGATCTTCTTCAGGATCACGGTTCCGCTTCTGGCTCCGACCATCATGCTGGTCATCATCATCAACACGATCTCGACCTTCAAGATGTACCATGAACTGTTCCCGTTATTCTCGGGTCCGGGTATTGCCTACAACCTGTTCACGGTCGTCTACTATATCTACTACGAATTCCGTGTCATGTCACCGCCGAAGTACGGCTATGCCGCTGCGGCTGCTGTCATGCTCTTAGTCACGGTCTTCATCTTTACGATGTTACAGCGTGCCGTTCAGGCATGGTCAAGAAAGGAGAGGGGAGAAGATGCCAAACCAAAGAGACACAGAGATGCGCTCAGATAAGAAGAGTCCGACAAGAGAACCAATCTCCATCGGCAGAATCTTCATGTATATCGTTCTGTTCATCGGCGCTCTGATCATGATCTTCCCGTTCTACTGGATGATCACCGGTGCGTTCAAGACCTGGACAGAAGTCAATCTGATCCCGCCGACGCTCTTCCCGCAGAACCCATTCAATATCGAGAACTTCGTTTATGCGTTCAAGACGGCGCCGTTTGGCAGATACTTCATCAACTCCATGCTGGCATTAGTCGGCTGTATCGTCACTTGTTCCTTTACGACGATCCTGGCTGCCTACGCCTTCTCGCGTTTGCGTTTCCCGGGCAGAGAGCTGATCTTCTCGCTCTTGCTGTCCCTGATGATGGTTCCTTATGAAATGATCATCATCACCAACTACCGCACCATCGTCAGCTGGAACCTCCATGACACGATCTGGGCATTGATCTTACCGTTCATGTCTTCGATCTTCTACACTTACATCCTAAAGGGCTTCTTCGATTCCGTTCCTGAATCACTTTATCAGGCAGCGAAGGTCGACGGCTGTTCCGACTGGAAGTATCTGTGGAGAGTCATGGTACCGATGGCCAAATCTTCTTTGGCCACGATCATCCTGCTGAATGCGATCGCTACCTGGAACTCCTTCTTATGGCCGATGATTGCGACCAACTCCAAGAACGTCAGAACTCTGCCGTTTGGTCTGTATGCATTCATGACTGAAGGCGGCCAGCGTAACGAAAGAATGATGGCTGCTTCCACGATCGTCGTCATACCGATGATCATCATCTTCCTCTTTGCAAGGAAGTACATCATCTCCGGTATGTCACGTGGTGGTATCAAGGGATAATACTTGTATATAAAAAGATCTGCGGATAAAGATGTCCTGCCGTTTCGATAAGACCTCCTTCTTAAAGAACGGTGCTGATGAAGTGGGACAGGAATGTGCAGATCAGGATCAAAACAAACAGAAAGGATGTATCACATTGATATATCCTTTTTTCACGTTATGCATTAATATGCAAAGCGTAGATGATGCCGCCGATCGTATAGAAAAGGCCACCGGTCAAAAGCCAGAAGAAACCGATCTGTCCCAAGGCCAGATAGATCGCCTTGATCCTTAAAAGAGCTGTCCAGCCTAAGGCAATATAGACGATTGAAGAGACGTATTTCGGACAATAGATCCAGAACAGTTTCATGATGATGCCGCAAAGGGCGAGGATCCAGATGATGATGAGCAGATTCCGGTCGTTTAAAAGGCTCAGACAGATCGGCGTATAGGATCCGGCAATTAACAGGAATATCGAGATGTGATCGATCTTCTTCAGGATCCTGGTCTTGGAATGAGGCAGGATAAAACTGTGGTAGGCACTGCTGGCCCCATAGAGAACGATCAAAGAAAGGCAATAGATGCTTAAACCGATCATCTTGATGGGATCGGAGCAAAGGATGCCGGCTTTGGAAAGCAATAACGGTGTGGCAAAGATCGAGGCGAGAAACCCGATAAAGTGGGTCAGAGCACTGATCGGATCTTTGATGGAAATATAGGGTCTTGAGTATCTGTAATGGATTTCCGACATGTTGACCTCCTTGTTGTTAGATTAGAATAGATATATAATAAACTTGTGAGAGGTTTTTGAAAAACCTCTTCTGATTTCATACTAGAAAATATTATAAAACTTGTCAAGAGTTATTGAAAAACCGATGGAGGAAGAATGAAAAAGAAAGAGATCAGGATGAATGACACTGATGTATTCAATTTACCGACGTATAAGGAGATTCCTTCCGTTGGCTTGTATCTGGACCAGACATCAAAATACATCAACGAGGTATTACTGGACCTGCCGGATGCGATGATTACCAATTCGATGATTTCCAACTATGTAAAGAAACATCTGATCGCCAATCCGATAAAGAAACAGTATGGCCGCGAACAGATCGCCTGTCTGATCTTTATTGCGGTCACCAAGAGTGCTTTATCTCTGGATGATGTGAAAAACTTCTTTGATTTACAGAAGAACAAGTACAGCATCGAGGAAGCCTACACGTATTTTGCCGGACGTTTTGATAAGATCCTGAATGAGAACGAGATCTTGAAGATCAAGCCGGAAGAAAAAGAAAAAGCCCTTCTGGAGAACATCATATTGACCGTTGTTTCCAATATTCACCTGCATAAACTGCTGGAAGAGGCATTTGGTAACAAAGTTTAAGTGTTCTTTACACATTATTAAGCCTTTCTTTACCATGTGTGATGGTAAAATAAATAAAAAAGGGGATCATTATGTTTTCTTGGCAGCACTTTGTATGGCTGGGTATCTGTGCCCTGCTTGTAGCATTTGCAATCATAAGATATCGTAAGGGATCGGCAAGTTTGAACCAGGTTTTAAACATCTGCTGCATCATCTGTGTCCTTTCGGAATTCACGAAGGTTTTCGGTGTTATCAAGATGGTGCCTTCCGCTGACGGCAGCATCATCTATCCGTATATTCCGATGAACCACCTGCCTTTGCATCTGTGTTCGATACAGATCCTGCTGATCTTTTATGTGCGGTTCGTGGCTAAGGGAAACGCAAGAGAGAATCTGCTTTCCTTCATGTATCCTTCCTGCTTATTGGGTGCTTTGGCTGCTTTGGCGATGCCTTCGATCTTCTCTACCAGTATTACGGTGGATCAGGCATTTACCCATCCGATGGCTTACCAGTTCTTTATCTATCATGCGATGCTGATTGCTTTAGGACTGATCATTGCGATGTGCGGTGAAGTTGAATGGGAATGGAAACACTGGCGCAACTGCCTGATCATCATTGCTTTGGCCGGCTTTATTTCGCTCTACATCAATTCGATGTTTGCCTCACCGACCTATCTCAACGGTGAACTGCAGCACATCGATTTCTGGCCGAACTTCTTCTTTACCTACCAGAATCCGCTGGGCATCAAGCTGACCAAGATCACTCACTGGTATATCTATCTGGTGATATTGAGCGTCCTGATCATTGTCCTGACCTGGATCTGCTTCATTCCGGTGATTAAGAAAAACAGAAATAAGGAAGACAAGGATCCGCTGTAAAGCGGATCTTTTAAGAAGTAGTATAGAGATAGGATGAATACAGAAGAAAATAAGTCCAAATACGAAAAGATCATTTGGGTCAGGAAGCACGCACCGTTTACGATCGTCACTTCACTTCTTTTATGTGTGACATCGGTATTTGCGGCAGGACGCAATCCGGTATGGATCATTGAACACATCCGGGATTTTTCCTTTGTCTTACTTCTGATCACGCTCTGTGGTTTTTTCTATCTGACGCTTTTCACAAGAAATCTCAAGGTCAATTACGAATACTGTTCGATTGATCCGACGGCTTTCAACAGTAATGTGAAATATGCCGGATTCGGTATCTTTCTTGTGGCATTTTCTTTCTGCATCTGTGTTTTGTGGCTGATTGTTTTGCTGGTGGTATCTGTCTACCTGAAATAAGACAGAAAAGATAAACCATTATCGGAGAAAAAATGAAACTGGTGAATGAAGAAGAGATCAAGGAATTATCACGTTTGCACACAGTCGAAGAATTCAAAGAATTTTTAAAGAAAGTTCCAATCATAGATGAATTCAGTGATGAAGAATTAGACAACAAAGACTATTATGCAAAAGAAATAGATGATGATCTACTAGATGAATACATAAAAGAAAACACTGAAAAT
>ONXX01000001.1 GCA_900321955.1 uncultured Bacillota bacterium
CTCGATGAGCCGATTGCCGGTGTTGATCCGGCTGCCAGGGATTACATCCTTCGCACGATCATCTCCAATTACGATGAAAATGCCACGGTTTTGATTTCGACCCATCTGATCGCAGATGTGGAGAACGTACTGGATGAGGCGATCTTCCTGAAACAGGGAAAGATCGTCTTACATGAAAGAGTTGACGAATTGAAAGAAAGCACCGGAAAGAGTGTGGATGAATACTTCAGGGAGGTCTTCAAATGTTAGGAAAACTGATGAAATATGATTTTAAGGCGCTGGCCAAGATGCTGTTCCCGGTCTACGGGGTGATGATCGCCTTGATGTTTGTGGTGTCGCTGATGGCGAGACTGAACCTGGAAAACAACGCGCTGTTTGTGATCCTGGCCTTGCTTCTGGGCTTTCTGATTGCCGCTTCCTTTACGGTCACCATCATCTGTGTGGTCCTTCGTTTCTATAACGGTCTTTTGAAGAATGAAGGTTATCTCTCTTTTTCCTTGCCGGTAAAGACAGAGACCCATATTGCCGCCAAGGTCATCAATGCCGTTATCTGGGCAATCATGGAGATTTTCGCCTTGATGATCTGTGTAATCATATATGCCTTCACGGTGGCCAATCTCAAAGATATTGCCTATGCCATTGAAGCCCTGTTTGGTCTGGATTTCAACTTCTACCTGTCGGTTTTCCAGATCCTGTTCTTACTGGCAGCAGAACTGATCTGTGCGGTCTGCCTGTGCTTTGCGGCTTTATCGATCGCCCATCTGTTTGACAAACATCAGAAACTGATCGCCGGCATCTTCATCGTATTGATGGTGATCGTTCGATCGGTCCTCATACCGACCAGATTCTATGTCAATATGAGCACTGTCAACGATGTGATCGTGATCGCGCCGCAATGGTATCTGATCCCGCTTTGTCTTTCGGTGGCTTATGCCATCTTGACCTGGTACATCCTGGATAAGAAGCTGAACCTGCAATGAGAAAGAAACTGCTCTCGATCATCGCTGTCCTGCTCCTGCTGATCGCCGGTGTATCCGCCGTGCTTTTAAGACAAGGCTACAGATGCTACAGGCAGGAAGTGGAAAATCTGCCGATCCATCAGGCAGTGGAAGCCTATACTTCGAAAAACGATTATGTGAGCTTTGACGACATCGATCCCGATTTTGTCAATGCGGTGATCTGTGTCGAAGATAAGCGCTTCTTCACCAGAAGGGGCTATGATGTGATCGCCTTATTCAGGGCACTCTATCATAACCTTCTGGCCAAGGATCTGATCGAGGGCGGTTCAACGATCGGCGAACAGATCGCCAAGAATCTCTATCTTGACGGCTATGTGGAGGGTTTGGAAGAAAAGATTGCCGAGATCTTCCTGATGAATGATCTGGAAAGAGAGTATTCCAAGAAAGAACTCTTCGCACTGTATGCCAATATGAATTACTACGGGGATGGCTACTGGGGAATTCATGATGCCTGCAAAGGCTATTATGACCAAAGTCCCAATGACTTGTCTTTAGCCAAAGCGGCGATCCTTGCCGGTATCCCCAACGCCCCGGCAATCTACCAGCTTTCCGATGGCTATGAGAAAGCCAAGGAAAGACAGGCCTGGGTCTTGCAGACCATGGTCAACAATGATTACATCTCTTCTTTGGAGGCTGAAGAAGCTAAGAAGGAAGATGTTCGGCCTATTGAAAAGCCATAACCTTATCCGTTATGGCTTTTTTTGAATTCTTCCAGAATCTGCAAGGATGCTGAGGTGCCGATGCGTTCCGCACCTGCCAGGATCATCTTTTTGCAGGTCTCCCAGTCCCGGATGCCGCCGGCTGCCTTGACTTTGACTTCATCTTTGACGATCGATTTCATTAAAGCAACATCTTCCACTCTGGCGCCATAGGTGCCAAAGCCGGTGGATGTCTTGATGAAGTCGGGTTTGATTTTTCCGGCGATGTGACAGAGTTCCTCGATCTCGTCCTTTTCCAGGTAGCAGTTTTCGAAGATGACTTTGATCAAGACATTGCTGTCATGACAGATCTTGACGATCTGTTTCATCTCTTCGGCGATGTAGTCGTAATCGTGTTCCTTGACCTTGCCGATATTGACGACGTAGTCGATCTCATCGGCTCCGTCCCGGATCGCGATTTTTGTTTCGGCACACTTGCCTTCGATGGACATCTGTCCCAAAGGGAAGGAAATGGCAGCACCCACATGGACATTGGAACCTTGCAATAATTCCTTGCATAGGGCGACCGGATAGGAGTTGATGGCGACCATCCTGAAGTGATTTTCTTTTGCCTCTGTACACAGGCGGACAAAGTCTTCTCTTACGGCATAGGCCTTTAAATAGGTATGATCGAAGAGCTGACAAAGGCCACGCTCATCCAGAGTATTGATGTCGATCATGCAAAGGCCTCCTTTAAGATCCTGGCGAAACGTTCATGATCGCCGCCGAAAGCGAAATAGACGTTGCGGTTTTCCTGAATGGCTCTCTGGTCCACACAGGTCTGACCTTCCGTCAAGCCGGAAAGGGAGACTTCCACATTGCAATAGCGCACGTCCTTTAAGACCTCCGGGTCGATCAGATAGGCGATGCAGAGCGGATCATGGAGGGCACAGCTGTGTTTCACTTCCAAAGGCTGGGCGTAGTCATGGACCCTGATGCGCAGATCGATCAGATCGGCGGCAAAGACAGCCGGTTTATTTCCGATCTTGCGCAGTTCATCGGCATCTTCCTGCGTGATATATGCCGTATGAGTGGCGTCCAGCGGGACCATGGTGATCCTGGCACCGCAATGGAGGACTCTTTGGGCAGCTTCCGGATCATCGTAGATATTGAATTCGGCCGCCAGGGTGGCATTGGTGATGTTGCAGCCGCCGCCCATGATGACGATCTCTTCGATGTTTTTTACGATGCCCGGGTCGATGACCAGGGCAAGAGCCAGGTTGGTCAATGGTCCGACGGCGACGATGGTGATCTTTTCTTTTGCGCGGTTGAGATAATCGACATAGAACTGCGGTGCGCTCATTTCTTCGATGCCTCTTTTGGCTTTGGGCAGATCAAAGAGTTCCTGATGGATGTGGATCTTGTTTCCTTCTTCGTCATAGGCATCGGCATTGGCAGTCGGGGGAATGCGCGGGTAAACGACATTTTTGACCATGGATCCCGAACAGCCCTTATAGACCGGGAAGTCGGCATTAAGCAGTTCTCTTATCCGCAAGGTGTTTTCTGTCGTGTATTCTATTTTCTGATTGCCTTTGACGGTGCAGACGGCGACCAGGTCGATCTCTTTTCTTAGGTACGCCAGCATGATGGCGCAGGCATCATCCGATCCGGTGTCGACATCGAGTATGATTTTTCTTGGCATGGTCTCTCCTTAAAAATAAGGAGGAACATAGTTCCTCCCTTGTGAATGTTTCGATTGTCAGAAGGTCAAGAACGGGTCGATTACTCGTTGAAAAGTCTCTTGAGCAGGCCTTCGAGAGCCTTGCCGTGTCTTGCCTCATCTCTTGCCATTTCATGAACGGTGTCATGGATGGCATCGAGGTTGTATTTCTTGCATAAGGTCGCCAGTTCGGTCTTGCCGGCTGTTGCGCCATATTCGCAATCGACTCTCCACTTCAGGTTATCTTTAGTGGAAGCAGTCATGTTCTTTTCCAGGTCACTGCCTAAGAGTTCCGCAAACTTAGCGGCATGTTCAGCCTCTTCAAAAGCAGCCTTTTCCCAATACAGACCGGCTTCCGGATAGCCTTCTCTGTAGGCGACTCTGGACATTGCCAGGTACATGCCGACTTCGCTGCATTCACCGTTGAAATTGGATACCAGCTGATCGAAGATATATTTCTTGTCGGCTTCCGGAATATCAGGATTGTTTTTGACGGTTGCATCGTATACACCGAATTTGTGTTCGGCAGCGAGTTTCATCTCACCTTTGACTTCCTCAAAGTTTTCTGCCCCTGTGTGACATACCGGGCACTCTGTCGGCGGGACATCTCCCTCGTAAACGTAGCCACAGACTTTACAAACGAATTTTGCCATTTTGTTTCTCCTTTATTACTGTCTTCATTATCCCTTATTTCCTTCCTTTTTTCCACTGTGGTGTTATAATAAACATGTGCTTATTTAGCTAAACAATAATATGACAAAGAAAGAAAAGGAAATACTGGAGATCATCCGTCAGGATCCGACGATCGAACAAAACAAGATCGCCCAATTGCTGGGGATCTCCCGCTCTACGGTGGCCGTTCATATCTCATCCTTGCAGAAGCAGGGATATCTTTTGGGCAAGGGCTATATCGTGGCGGAAGAAGACTACATCGTGGGAATCGGTGCTTCCAATGTGGACGTCTATGGAAAATCAAGGATCCCTTTACGGGAACACTACGATCATCCGGCCGACATCGTCTCTTCGGTGGGCGGTGTCATGCACAACATCATCACCAACTATGCGATGCTTTCGGGAAAGGCGAGGATGATCACGGCTTTCGGCGATGATGCCTATGGAAAGATGATCTTAGAGGATTACAAGAGAAACGGCATCGATATCTCCGCTTCCCTCAAGGCCAAGGGCAGATCTTCCGGTGTCTTTATCCAGATACAGGATGAAAACAACGATATGCACATGGCATTATGCGACATGTCGATATTGGAAGAGATCACGCCGTCCTATATCCGTTTACACGAGAGCCTTTTGCGCAATGCGAAGATCGTGGTGATCGATCCTTCCTTAAAGGAAGAGAGTATTGCCCAGGTCATTGATATCTGCAAGGGCGTGACGCCGATCTATATCGATCCGATCTCCGACAACTTTGCCAAGAAGATCGCACCTTTTGTCAAAGACTTCGATTTCATCAAGCCAAACCGCTTTGAACTTTCCCAATTGGCGGATATGGAGATCAGAAATAAAGAGGATATGGAAGAAGCCTGTCAGAAACTATTGGACAGCGGATTAAAAAAGATCGTCCTTTCCTTATCAAAAGATGGTATCTTGTATATGGACAACGATCATAAGATCTACCGCAAATTCAAGGAAGAAGAGCACATGGTCAATGCCTCGGGTGCCGGCGATGCCTTAATGGCAGCCATACTGTATGGTGAAGTAAACGGCATGGATCTTGACGATACCCTGGATCTTGGCCTGGCGGCCGGCATTGCGGCGGTGCGCAGCGTCAAAACGATCAATGACGATATGTCATTAAAACTCTTGAAGAGAATCATAAAGGAGAACAGAAGCAAATGAACTACAAAGACTACTTATCGATCACTCCGGAAATCGAGGAAGCGATCAGAGAAAACAAGCCGATCGTCGCTTTGGAATCGACGATCCTCTCCCATGGCATGCCTTATCCGGAAAACATTGAATTCGCCCATAAGGTCGAAGAGATCGTCAGAGGCGAAGGGGCCATTCCGGCTACCATGGCGATCATCGACGGCAAACTGAAAGTCGGTTTGAGCAGCGATGAGCTGGAACTGATGTGCAAGGGCAAGAACATTGCCAAGGCTTCCAGAAGAGATGTGGCTGTCTATCTGGTCAACAAGCAGACGGCGGCGACAACGGTTGCCACGACGATGCTGATCGCCGACCTGGCAGGAATCCGCGTCTTTGCGACCGGCGGCATCGGCGGCGTTCACCGCGGTGCCCAGGAAACGATGGACATCTCTGCCGATCTGCAGGAATTCGCTCATACCAATGTCTGTGTGGTTTCTGCCGGCTGCAAGTCCATCCTGGATATCGGCCTGACCCTGGAATATCTTGAGACCTATGGTGTTCCGGTCCTTGGCTTCAAGACCGATGATTTCCCGGCTTTCTATTGCGAATCTTCCGGTTTCGGTGTCGACTATAATGTCAAGGACGAGGAAGAAGTGGCAAAGATCATGAAGACCAAGTGGGATCTTGGCTTAAACGGCGGCATCTTAGTCGGCAATCCGATTCCGCATGAGTATTCCATGGATCACGCCTACATTGACAAGGCGATCGACAAGGCTTTGGAAATGGCCAAAGAAAAAGGTATCCATGGCAAGGCAACGACCCCGTTCCTGCTGGCAACGATCAAGGATCTGACCGGTGGTTCCTCACTGGCTTCCAACCTGCAGCTGGCTTACAACAACGCCAGAGTTGCTTCCAGAATCGCGGTTGCCTATCACGCAGAATAAGTCATATTACGGCATGGTTTTTATAAGGAAATCATGCCTTTTCTTTTCTGCTTTTCGCTAAGGGGAATCAGTATATAATATAGATATTATGATTAAATTACTCGTTTTTGACATGGATGGTCTTCTTCTGGATTCAGAGAGACATATGTACTCCCGGCTGGGTGCGGAAGTATCCAGAAAGCTGGGGATGGAGATCGATCTGCCGTTTTTAAGAAGCATGATGGGAAACGACTGGAAGATCTATAAACAGAAAGTGGCGGAACACATGGGGAAAGATTTTCCGATCGATGAATATATGAGATTGCTCAACGAAGGAATCGATTATACGATCGAAAACGTACCGATCCCGATGCGTCCGGGTGCCATGGAAGTTTTGAATTACGGCAAAGAAAACGGCTATCTGATGGCCATTGCCACTTCAACACATAAAAGGCAGGCATACCAGTGTCTGCATAACGCAGAAATATTTGATTATTTTGACTACATCATCACCGGTGATGAGGTCAGCAAGGGCAAGCCGGATCCGGAGATCTTCTTAAAGGCCATTGCCCATTTTGGCGTTGATAAGAATGAGGCCATCATCCTGGAAGACGGCCATAACGGTTCGCAGGCGGCCTTCAGGGGCGGCTGCCGTCTGATCATCGTGGAAGATCTGGCGGTCATCACCGACGAGGACCGTGAGAAGGCGGAACTGCACACCTATGATCTTCATGATGTGATCGATTTCCTCAGGAGGGATCATGAGGCAGCCTCTGGCCTATAGACTGCGGCCTGATAAACTGGACGATATTCTGGGACAGGAGGATCTTTTCGGCAAGGACGGCGTCTTGCGCAAATGTGTCGAAAACGATACGATCTTTTCCTCCATCTTTTTCGGTCCGCCGGGCTGCGGCAAGACCACGAGCGCGAGAGTGATCGCCAGCGAATTGAAGAAACCCTGCCGCCGTTTCAATGCGGTGACCGGCAATAAAAAGGATCTGGATGCGATCTTTTTAGAAGCGAAGATGTCCGGCCAGCTGATCCTGATCTGTGACGAGGTCCATCGTCTCAACAAGGATAAGCAGGACCTGCTTCTGCCGCACGTGGAAGACGGTTCGATCATTCTGATCGGTGCCACGACAGCCAATCCTTATCATTCGATCAATCCGGCGATCCGTTCCCGCTGCCATCTTTTTGAATTCAAGCCATTGAAGCCGGAAGATGTTCAAAAGGGGATTGATCATGCCTTGAAGGATCCCGAAGGTCTGAATGATGAATATACAATGGATCAGGATGCCAAGGATCTGATCTGCGATGTGGTCAACGGCGACATCCGTTTTGCCTTGAACATCCTGGAGATCTCGGCCATCCTGTCCAAAGATAAGCACATCACAAAGGAAATCGTTGAGAAAAACTGCAAGAACGTCAATAACCGCTCCTTCGGCAGTGAGGATGGCTACTATGATCTTTTGTCGGCCTTGCAGAAATCAATACGGGGTTCCGATGCCAATGCAGCCTTGTACTATCTGTCTTTGCTTGGCCAGTCGGGCGATGTGGCTTCGATCTGCCGCAGGCTCATGGTGATCGCCTATGAGGACATCGGACTGGCCAATCCGGCATTGGCAGCCAGGACCTATGCGGCTTGCCAGTCGGCAGAAGCGGTCGGCTTTCCGGAAGCGATCATCCCTTTAGGCATTCACATCATCGACCTGTGTCTTTCACCAAAGTCACGGACCGGCATGGATGCCATACATAAGGCGGAAGACATTGTCGTTACCAAGGCTTACGATATGCCAAAATACCTCAAGCTGACGCCGGTCGGTTTGAATAAAGACGAACAGTATTCCTATGAACGCTATGACTGTTTCCATAAGATACAGTATCTGCCGGACGAGATCAAAGATCTGGATCTCTTCCCGCGTTTCAATGCCAACCGCTACGAGCAGCAGCTTTCGGCGGTCTATGAGGAGCTCAAGAAAAACAAGAGGACAAAGGATCTGAAAGGACTATACAAATGATCACAGGACTGGGAACCGATATCGTGGAGATTGCGCGGGTCGAAAAGGCGATCAGCGATTCCTTCATGAAAAAAGTACTTTCCATAGAAGAATATGAAAGAGCGTTAACGATGAGCGAAGGCAGAAGGATACAGTTTCTGGCCGGCCGCTTTGCCGCCAAGGAAGCGATCATCAAATGCCTGAGCGATCATGAAGTACCGGAAATGTGCAATCTCAATATCATCAACAACGAAAAAGGCAAACCGGAGATTCAATACAAGGACTATCGCATCCTGATCTCGATCTCGCACGAGAGAAAGTTTGCCGTTGCGACTGCAATATTGGAAGAAGAGGGCTTATAAATGAAATTTGTCAGAAAGAATCAGAACATTCAGCCATATGTCGACACCATCTTTTCTGTCGTACAGGCAGCCAAGGCGGATCCGGAAGCGATCAACGCCACAGCCGGCTGTCTTTATGACGAAGAAGGAAAGATGTTTACCTACAATTGTGTCTATGAATCGGAAAGGAAGATCCCCGCTGCCAAGAGGGCGGCGTATGCGGCTTCTCCTGCCGGCAATAAGGAATACCTGCAGCTGATCGGCGATTTTGTACTGGACAAAAGGGCAAGCAATCATTATGAGGTCATGGCGACACCGGGCGGTACCGGTGCAATTGCCACAGCCATCTCGACCTGTCTGGACGAGGGTGATGAGATCCTGTTCCCGGAAATTGCCTGGGGCAACTATAAAGTCATCGCCAACGAGCACAATCTGAAGATGCTGACGTATGATGTCTATGACCTTGAAGATCTTTTTGCCAAGATCGATCAGATGAAGGACAAGGTCTTCCTGGTCATCAATTCCCCATGCCAGAATCCTTTGGGCCACGCCTATACCTTAAAAGAATGGGAAGCGATCTTTGAAAAACTCAATTCTCTGGATAAGGAAGTTGTCTTACTTTGTGATATCGCCTACATCGATTATGCGACCGGCGATCCTAAGGCCTACTGCTCTTTGTTCAATAGGATCTCAGACAGGGTCCTGGTCTTGCTGGCAGCATCCTGTTCCAAGGCTTTCTCCTATTACGGACAGCGTCTGGGTGCCTTGATCGCCATCAACAACGATGAAGAATTCTTGAAACACTACATCAATCTGTGTTCCCGTCTGGCCAGAGCGACCTGGTCGAATCTGAACAATGCGGCCATGTTAAATATCGCCGATATTTTAAAGGAACACCGTAAACAGTACGATGAAGAGCTTGAAGCGGCCAAGATGATGCTGAAGGCAAGGACGAACTTATTTATTAGACAAGCAGAAGAATGTGGGTTAGAATTATATGCGTCTGCCGACGGCTTCTTTGTAACGATACGCTTTGATGACAATACAAAACGTGATGAAGCGCATCAGAGACTGATCGATCACCACATTTATACGATCAAGGTCAATAAGGGAATCCGGGTAGGCTTATGTTCCGTCCCGCTTGCAAAAGTTGACGGATTTGCCAAACAGATAAAGGAATTAATGTAATGGAAGAAAATAAGCTCAATGAAGAATTGAACGATGTGAATAACAAGCCACAGTTTGCGATCTTTGACTGGATCGTATCCTTGCCGATCATCCGCATCGTCAAACCGCTCTATGAATGGAAGAAAGCTTTCTGGATCTACTGTTTCCTGGGCTTTGTTTCCACGGTCTCAAACTACGTCTTTACGATCTTCTTGTCCGGCGCTTTCAATCTCTATGGAAGCGTGGCCAATATTCTGGCCTGGCTGTTGTCGACGCTGATCTCGTTTGTCCTGTTCAGATACTTCTACTTTGACCGGACAAACAACTCCTTCTTCAACGAACTGGTCAAGTTCGCTTCCGCCCGTATCTTCACGCTGGGTGTGGAAGAACTGTCGATCCTGGTTTTTGTCGATATCCTCGGCCTCGATCTGAAGATCGTCAAGCTTGTCCTGATTCCGGTGACGGCGATCCTGAACTACTTTATTTCCAAGATCTTCGTCTTCAAAAACAAGGAAGAAAAAACTCAAGAAACTGCGTAAGACGCAGTTTTCTTCTGGCTTTTTTGTCAAACAAAAATGAAGATGGTAAAATCATACACAATAAGAGGGGTCTGATCATATGAAAGAATTGCTGAAACTGATTGAAAAGAACGCCCGTTATGAAGTGAAGGATCTGGCAGATCTTCTGGGCGAAGAAGAAAGCGAAGTAAGAGGCAAGATCGAAGCAGCGGAGAAGCAGGGCGTCATTGCCGGCTATCACACGATCATCAATTGGGAAAGATCGGATGTGGAGATCACCAAGGCCATCATCTTTGTCAACTGCGTTCCAGAAAGGGAGATGGGCTATGACCGCATCGCCGAAAGGATCGCCCGTTATCCGGAGGTGGAGAACCTCTATCTGATCTCCGGCAAGGCGGAATTTCTGCTGGAAGTCAACGGCAAGGATATGCGTGAAGTTTCCAATTTTGTTGCCCACAAGCTGGCTCCGACCGATGGAGTCACCGGTACGGAGACGATGTTTGTCTTAAAGGGCTACAAGAAGAACGGCATCGACATGCATAACGAAAAAGAAGACGGTGAAAGGCTTTTGGTCACGCCATGATTTTCGAAGAAGAGATCAATCAGACCATACGTTATATCAAGCCCAGCGGCATCCGCAAGTTTTTTGATATTGCGGCAACCCGCAAAGGCGTCATCTCTTTAGGTGTCGGTGAGCCGGATTTCATCACGCCCTGGCACATTCGAGAGGCAGCCATTCATGCGATTGAAAAGGGCCGTACTTTTTATACCGGCAACAAGGGCCTCATCGAATTGAGAAGAGGCATCTGCAATTACTATAAACGGCGCTTTGGTGTCACCTATGATCCGGATGATAACTGCATCGTCACGGTCGGCGGTTCGGAAGCCATTGATATTGTTTTAAGGACGATCATCAAAGCAGGCGATGAAGTTATTCTGCCGACACCGGCCTATGTCGCCTATGCGGCGATCATTGAGATGGCCGGGGCAAAGGTGGTGGAAGTTGAACTGAGAGAAGAAGACCAGTTCAAGCTCACCCCGGAGGCTTTAAAAGGCGCTTTAAGCGATAAGACCAAAGCGGTCATCCTGAACTTCCCGGGCAATCCGACCGGTGGTGTCATGGATCATGAAGATTACGCAAAGATCGTGCCGATCATCAAGGAAAGCGGCATTTTTGCGGTCACCGATGAAATCTATGCCGAGCTGACCTATGAGGGAAAGCACTGTTCGATCGCTTCCTTTGAAGAGATCAAGGACCAGGTCATTGTCATCAACGGCTTTTCCAAGGCGTATTCGATGACCGGCTATCGAGTCGGCTACATTCTGGCCAACAAGACGATCATCGACATGAGCCTGAAGGTTCACCAGTATACGATCATGTGTGCCAGTACGCCATCCCAGTATGCGGCAATCGAGGCAGTCAATAACGGTGACCGGGATATTGAAGAGATGTTTCTTTCCTTCAAACAGCGCAGGAACTACATCGTGAAGGAACTCAACCGCATCGGTTTAACGACCCATATGCCGCAGGGTGCCTTCTACGTATTTCCTTCGATCAGGATCTCCGGTTTAAAATGCGAGGAATTCTGTGAAAAACTGCTGGACGAGGAAAATCTCGCCCTGGTGCCGGGCAATGCCTTTGGCCAGGCAGGGGAAGGCTATGTTCGAATCTCCTATGCCTATTCGATGGAAGAAATCAAAAAGGCGATTGAGAAGCTTGAACATTTCCTGCAGCAATATCGATGAGGAACGAAAGTTCCTTTTCGTTTTATAATATTTTTGTAAAGGACAGGAAAATCATATGAAAATAGGTGTACTTGGTGCCGGTACCTGGGGCATGGCTCTGGCCAGGATGCTGGCAAACGATCATTACGATGTGATGGTATGGTCGGCGATCGAAAGCGAGATCGACGAACTTTCTGCGACAAGAGCCCACAAGAATCTACCGGGCATGGTCATACCGCAAAGCATCGTCTTCACCAAAAACATTGAAGAAGTCTGTACAGACAAGGATGTGCTTTTATTTGCGGTGCCGTCCGTCTTTGTCAGATCGACGACGGCCAAGGCCAGACCTTACATCAAAGACGGTCAGATCATCGTCGATGTAGCCAAGGGCATTGAGGCAGATACGCTGTTTACGATGTCACAGGTCATCGAAGATGAACTGAAAGACGGTCATCATGACAACGTGAAGATCGTGGCCTTATCCGGTCCGACCCACGCAGAAGAAGTGGCCAAGGATATGCCGACGACGATCGTCTCTGCTTCCAAGGATGAAGCGGCGGCAAAACTGGTCCAGGACATCTTCATGAATACCTGCATGCGGGTCTATACCAACGATGACGTTTTAGGCATCGAATTGTGCGGTGCTTTGAAAAATATCATTGCCCTGGCTTCCGGTATTTCTACGGGTTTAGGCAACGGGGATAATGCCAAGGCGGCAATCATCACCCGTGGCATGGTGGAAATGACGAGGCTTGGCATGGCAATGGGTGCTAAGCAGGAGACCTTTGCCGGACTGGCCGGGGTCGGCGATCTGATCGTCACGGCAACTTCCATGCATTCCAGAAACAACCGCTGCGGCATGCTGATCGGTCAGGGTGTCAAGCCATCCGAAGCTGTCAAACAGGTCGGCATGGTCGTGGAAGGCGTCAATGCCTTGCCGGCAGCGATGCGCCTGATCGAAAAGTATCATGTCGAGATGCCGATCACTGCAATGGTCAATGCCATCGTCAATGAACAGATCGACCCGCGAAATGCGATCGGTGCTCTGATGTCCAGAGACAAGAAAAACGAGATGAATTTCTGATGCTGGAATGCGAAGATGTGATCCTGGATAAGGCAAGGATCCGCGATTGGCGGGACATGTATGAAAACGTCTGGTCAAGACCCGAGTCTGCCCGCTATATGTTCTGGAAGCTGACCGAAAATGAAGAAGATGCCTATCACCGCATGGAGAGGACCATCGAATTTGAAAAGAGTCATGATGCTTACCTGGTCTATGAAAGAAGATCGGGCAAGGCCATCGGCTTTGCCGGTGCAGAAAAGGTGAGCGAAGGGGTTTGCGAGGAGGCGGGAATCTGTCTGGGACCTGACTATTTCAGAAAAGGTTATGGAAGGCAGATCCTGCAGGCCTTGATCGATCATTGCCGGGAAGCCTATCATGCCCGCACCTTCATCTATTCGTCCCGGATCGATAATATCGCTTCCAGAAAACTGGCCGAATCCATGGGTTTCGAAAAGTTCGATGAGATTTCCAGGTTTGATGAACGAGACGGAAAAACCTATCAGCTGATACGCTACAAAAAAAAGATTGTCGTGACTGACAATCTTTTTAATCGCGGTTGTATAAGTCTCTGGTATAGACCTTGTCGGCCACATCGTCAAGGCAGGATTCATAGCGGTTGGCGATGATGGCCTGGGATTGTTTTTTGAACTTGTTGAGGTTGTTGATGACCTTGGAACCGAAGAAGGTATCGCCGTCATTGAGCGTCGGTTCATAGATGATGACCTCTGCACCTTTGGCCTTGATGCGCTTCATGACCCCCTGAATCGAGGAATGACGGAAGTTGTCGGAATTGGTCTTCATGGTCAGACGGTAGACGCCGATGACCACTTTCTTTTCTTTCTTCCGGTCGTATTGGGCGGAATTGCCATAGGCACCGGCAAGCTCTAAAACGCGGTCGGCGATGAAGTCCTTGCGGGTGCGGTTGGATTCAACGATGGCTTCGATCAGGTTTTCCGGCACATCTTCAAAGTTGGCCAGAAGCTGCTTGGTATCTTTCGGCAGGCAATAGCCGCCATAACCGAAGGACGGGTTGTTGTAGTGGGTGCCGATACGCGGATCCAGACAGACGCCTTCGATGATGGAACGGGTATCCAGACCCTTGGTTTCGGCGTAGGTATCGAGCTCATTGAAATAGGAGACTCTTAAGGCCAGATAGGTATTGGCAAAGAGCTTGACCGCTTCGGCTTCGGAAGAGCCCATGATGCGGATCGGCACATCTTTCCTGATCGCTCCCTGCAAAAGCAATTGGGCAAATTCGTTGGCTGCTTTTACAGCGTTTTGATCGTCCATGTCGGTGCCGACGATGATGCGGGAAGGATAGAGGTTGTCGTAGAGGGCCTTGGATTCTCTTAGAAATTCCGGCGAGAATAAGATGCGCTTGTCGTTTAAACGCTCCCGCAGCTTTTTGGTGTAGGCAACCGGGATAGTCGACTTGATGATGATGTAGGCTTCCTTGTTGTATTGCCGGACTAAAGCGATGACATCTTCAACAGCGGAAGTATCAAAATAGTTTTTCTGCGGATCGTAGTTGGTTGGGGCAGCGACGATGACGTATTGGGCATCGCTGTAGGCGGTTTTCGGATCCAGCGTGGCAAAAAGGTCGAGTTCCTTGTTTTTCAGATAGTCTTCCAGATAGTCGTCTTTGATCGGCGCGATCTTTTTATTGATCAGGTCGACTTTTTCTTTGACGATATCGACGGCAATGACTTTATTGTGCTGAGCCAAAAGGACGGCGATCGACATGCCGACATAGCCTGTGCCGGCAACGGCGATCTTCCTGTGCAGATAGGTCTCTTCCTTCTTCTCTTCTTCTTTTTTCTCTCTGATCTCATCGAAGGAAAAACCCAGGACTTCCTGCAGGTCTTCCAACTGGGCAATCGAAGGCATATAGGTGCCGTTTTCGATCTTGGAGATCATCGCCCGGTTGATGTGGGCAGCTGACGCCAATTGACTTTGCGAGAGTTCCAGCTTCTCTCTTTTGTTTCTGATGACTTTGGCCAAGAGCTCCTGCTTAATTCTGTTCATAATCTTCCTCCGTTATAAATTGTTATTAATAATAACAATATTTATATATGTTAAATAATTATCTGTTATTAATTGTAACATATTGATTTGTGTTGTAAAATAGAACTATGTTAAATGAAAAAACGATTCTGATCAGCGGCAGCAGCGGTTTTATCGGCAGCAATCTCTGTAAAAAACTATTATTGACCTATGAGGGCATTCGCGTTGTCGGTGTCGACAACATGAATGATTATTATGATGTCTCACTTAAGGAAGACCGGCTCAGACAGATCGAAGAACTGCACAAGGATTTTACCTTTGTAAGAGGGGATATTTCCGACAAGGCGTTTATCGATGATCTGTTTGACAAATATCATTTCGATATCGTGGTCAACCTGGCGGCTCAGGCCGGCGTGCGTTATTCGATCGATCATCCCGATGTCTACATCGAAAGCAATGTCATCGGCTTCTTCAATATTCTGGAAGCCGTGCGCAATCATCCGGTCGAACATCTGATCTATGCCTCTTCTTCTTCCGTCTACGGCGGCAACACCAAGGTGCCTTTCTCAACGGAAGACAAGGTCGATCATCCGGTTTCCTTATATGCGGCAACCAAGAAGACCAATGAGCTGATGGCGTATACCTATACCCATCTGTTTGGCATCAAATCCACCGGACTTCGTTTCTTTACGGTCTACGGACCGGCCGGACGTCCGGATATGGCCTATTTCTCATTCACGAAAAAACTGTTAAATGGCGAAAAGATCAGGATCTTCAATTACGGCAAATGCGAGAGAGACTTTACCTACATCGATGATATCGTCGAAGGGATCCGCCGCATCATGGAAAAAGGACCGAAGGAAGACTACAATCTCTACAATATCGGCAACCACCATCCGGAAAACCTCATGGATTTCGTCTATACCCTGGGGGATTGTTTGAAGAAAGAGGGACTTCTGAGTGAAGACTTCGACATGGATGCCCACATGGAACTGGTGGAGATGCAGCCCGGCGATGTGGCAGTCACCTATGCCGATACGGCGCCTTTAAGGAGCGATTACGGTTTCCAGCCGAATACCTCCCTGAAGGATGGCTTGTCTTCTTTTGCCAAATGGTACAAGGACCATTACGTTAAGTAATGGTTTTTTAATATAATAAAAGGATGAAGAAGATTCAGCCGTGGCAGAATAAATTCTATTCCAAGATCATTTCCAGAGGCCGGGGATACTACCAGCTGGGCTATGTCCACGATATGCGCTATACCGATCAGGACATCTCGGCCAGGGTCGGCGGTCAGTATTTTTATAATGTCAATATTCACCTCAATGAAAACGGAAAGATCTTAAGCATGTACTGTGACTGTCCTTTTGCCAGGGATGGCAACAACTGCAAGCACGAGGCGGCTTTATTATTTGCCTATGAGGCCAGATCGGAAAGCGAGGCCAGGGAAAACAAGAAGCTTTCCCTCCGTGTGAAGCCTTTTGAAAAGGATTTTGCCGGAAAGCACTACTATTACGATTTAAACAGGATCACCGAGAACCTCGTCTTCAATAAGGACAAGGTGGAGAAGGCCAAACGGCTCATTGAGAATAAGCAGATTATCCTGAAGGACATCGGCACCTGTTATCTGGGTGAGGATGAGCGCCAGGCGTTATTTGCCGAGGTCGGCTTCAAGGGCTCCTATGGGGAAGATCAGGCTTATGTCTATATCTATAAGGACCGCGTGGATTCTTATGGCTGCCAGGGCAGCAACTGTCATAGGACCAGCTATGTCAGCCGTTTCTATAATTATTTCGGCCAAAGCAGGAACGAAGAGCTTTGTGAACATGTGATCGCCGCTTTCCTGTTTTTAGGCGAGCATATCCTGAATTACGATCCGGGGGATATGACCGATCGGGCTTCCATGGCTTTCCTGGACCGCTTTTCACTTGGCGGCGGTATTGTTCAAAAAGACGAGACAGCTGAGAAAAAGCCGCTCGTAAAGCTTCAGCCCAAGCTGGACTATAACGGCAAGGGCATCCTGAAACTGGGCTTTCGCATCGGCAATGACAAGTATTACGTCGTCAAGGATTTTAAAGAACTTTGTGAGAAATACCAGAAGGAAGCAGTCCTGGTTTTAGGCGTGAAGAACGCCCTGGATTTTTCCCGCCTTGATTTTGATGATTCCTCCAAGGTCTATTACGACTTTATCAATGAGACCCTGAAGGAAGAAGAAACGCGAACGCAGCTTATGTACAATGACTATACAAATCAGAGGATCTTCGCGGTTGACCGGGATATCCTTTTATATGGCAAACGGCTGGATGAATTCTACGACCTGGTCAAGGACCGCAGTGTGGAGATGCACGACCGCTCAGGCAGAGGAAGCGGCATCCGCAATATCGGATTTGCCGACGGCCAGCCCAGGACGGCGCTTACGATCAGCGAACGCAGCGATATGAACGGCTTTGCCGGGGTCAGCGTCTATGGGCAGCTGCCGGAGCTGATCATGGGAGCAGCCTATGGCTACTTCCTGAAGGACGACACCCTGTATCGGACGTCATCTGCGTATGCACAGATGATCGCTTCGATGAAGCAGGATATGGAGAAGGAAGATCTTTCCCTGCATATCGGCAAGAAGCAGCTGAGCCGTTTCTATCATCACGTCTTGCCAAAGCTCAGGGAAGAATTTGAGGTCTTTGAAGACAATAAGGAACACTACGAATCAAGGATCCCGCCGAAACCTTCTTTTTCCTTCTATTTTGATGTCAGTGAGGGACTGATCTTATGCAAGGCCTTAGTTGCCTATGGCGAGAAGGAATACTTCCTGTATGACGGCAAACACGATGCGATGCGCGACTATATTTCGGAGAAAGAGGCGTATGAACTCATATCCGGTATTTTTCATGACCGCAGTGACAACGGCGACTTCTTTGTGGAAGCGGGTGATGACCTGGTCTTTGAGATCATCGAAGAACTTTTGCCTTCCTTAATGAAGATCGGCGAGGTCCATTCGACCAAGGCTTTTGACCGTCTCAAGGTCAAGCGTTCGGCCAATGTTTCCGTCGGCGTCAGGATCGACAACGGCCTTTTACAGCTGGATGTTCAATCGGAAGACATCGACAGGGAGGAACTGGCGGCGATCATCACCAGTTACCGTTTAAAGAAGAAATACCATCGTTTAAAAAGCGGAGAACTCATCCGTATGGATGATGAAAATATAGAAGCTTTGGATGAGATACTGCAGGATATGGGCATCTCCTTGAAAGATTTTGTGAAAGGCAAGATGCATCTGCCGGCTTATCGGGCTTTATATCTGGACAAGATCTTAGAGGCCAATGAGTCGATCTACGATGAGCGGGATGCCTATTTCACAAAGCTGGTCGATGATTTCAAGAACATCAGGGAATCCGAGGATAAGGTACCGGAGTCTCTGGAAGAAATCATGCGTCCTTACCAGAAGTATGGCTTCCAATGGCTCAAGACTCTTTCCCGTTTCGGCTTTGGCGGCATTCTGGCCGACGAGATGGGTTTAGGCAAGACGATCCAGGTCCTTTCTCTGCTGCTGGATAATAAGGACAGGGAAGGCGGCACTTCTCTGGTGGTCTGCCCGGCGTCCCTAGTCTATAACTGGCTTTCCGAAGTGAAGCGTTTTACGCCGGAATTAAAGGCGGCGGCGGTTGCCGGCAGCCAGAAGGAAAGGGCACAGGTGATTTCGGCGTGGGAGGAAAACGACATTCTGATCACTTCCTATGATCTTCTGAAGCGGGACATCGATCTTTATGAAGACAAGGTCTTCGCTTTTGAGATCCTGGATGAGGCCCAATACATCAAGACCTACACGACGGCCAATGCCAAGTCCTGCAAGGCGATCCGTGCCAAGGGACGTTTCGCTTTGACCGGTACGCCGATCGAAAACAATCTCAGCGAGCTTTGGAGCATCTTCGATTTCCTGATGCCGGGTTTCTTATACCGTTATGAGGAATTCAAGGATGAATTTGAAACGCGTATCGTAAAAGAAGAAGACCAGCAGGTGATGGAGCGATTGAAGAATATGATCGCACCGTTCATCTTACGCAGGAAGAAGGCCGATGTCTTATCGGATCTGCCGGATAAGATCGAGGAGACGATCAAGGTGAAGATGGAAGAAAAGCAGCGCCGTCTTTATGACTCACAGGTTTTAAAGATCTCCAATATCGTCGGTGAAGACGAGACGGGCTACGAGAGAAACAAGATCGCCGTATTGGCCGAGCTCATGAAGCTCAGGCAGATCTGTTGCGAACCTTCTTTGATCTACGATGACTTCGACGGGGAAAGCGCCAAGTCTCTGGCTTGCATGGAGATGGTCCGAAATGCCATCGAGGAAGGCCACAAGATCCTTTTATTCTCCCAGTTTACGTCGATGCTGGAGATCATCGAAGAAGATCTTAAGAAGGAAGGCATCCGCTATTACAAGATCGAAGGCAAGACGAAGAAGGAAGACCGCCTGGCCTATGTCGAGGCTTTCAATGAAGATGATGTGCCGTTATTCCTGATTTCCCTGAAGGCGGGCGGAACCGGCTTGAACCTGACCGGCGCCGACATCGTCATTCACTACGACCCGTGGTGGAACCTGGCTGCCCAGAATCAGGCGACCGACAGGGCTCACCGCATCGGTCAGAAGAAGGTGGTGACGGTCTACAAGATCATTGCCCAGGATACGATCGAAGAGAAGATCGTGGATCTGCAGGAGAAGAAAATGCAGCTGGCGGATTCGATCCTTTCGACCGATTCGGTCTCTCTGGCATCTTTGGGCAGGGATGAATTGCTGGCGCTATTGAAATAATGAACATTTTACTGGATAGATTTTTGCGGGCAGGGTATCATATAGATGTCCGAAAAATTCGAATATCAGAGGAGAGAAAAATGATGATTAAAAAACCGGTCGTATTAGTAGTAATGGACGGCGTAGGCTGGACAGAAAAAGACAACGGCAATGCCGTTTTACATGCCTATAAGCCTCAGCTCGATGAATTGATGAACAAGTGGCCACACAGGACCATCAAGGCCAGCGGTGTTGCCGTCGGTCTGCCTTCCGATTCCGATATGGGTAACTCGGAAGTCGGCCATAATGCCTTAGGCTGTGGCCAGATCTATTCGCAGGGTGCCAAACTCGTCAACGAGTCCATCGAAAGCGGCAAGATCTATGAATCCGATGCCTGGAAGGGTGCTACGGGTTTTGTCAAAGAGCATAACGGCAAGCTGCACTTCATCGGCTTACTGTCTGACGGCAATGTCCATTCGCATATCTCACACCTGATCGCTATGTTGAAGAGATCCAAGGAAGAGGGAATCAAGGAAGTCAGAGTCCACATCCTGCTGGATGGCCGTGACGTTCCGGAAACCAGTGCTCTTCAGTACGTCGATCAGCTGGAAAATGTATTAAATGAACTGAACGACGGCAATTTCCATGCCTGCATCGCCAGCGGCGGCGGCAGAATGTCGATCACCATGGACCGCTACGAAGCAGACTGGTCAATGGTTGAAAAGGGCTGGCACATCCATGTCATGGGTGACGGCAGAAGCTTTGCATCCGCTAAAGAAGCGATCGAGACCCTGCGTCAGGAAGGCGGTTATACCGACCAGTATCTGCCGGGCTTCGTGATCGCCAAGGACGGCGCTCCGGTCGGCACGATTGATGATGGCGATTCTGTCATCCTTTACAATTTCCGTGGCGACCGTGCTGTGGAAATCTCCAAGGCTTTCGACTATATGAACAAGGGCTTCGATGCCTTCGAAATGCCGAAGAAGCCAAACGTCTACTATGCCGGCATGTTACAGTACGACGGCGACCTCAAGCTGCCTGATCACTTCCTGGTTGAACCGCCGCACATTGAACACACGATGTCCGAATTCCTGGTCAATCAGGGCATCCGTTCCTACGCCTGCTCAGAGACGCAGAAATTCGGTCATATGACGTATTTCTGGAACGGCAACCGCTCCGAGAAGTTCTCCGATGAACTCGAGACCTGGGAAGAGATTCCTTCCGATGTCATCGCTTTCGATCTGAAGCCTTGGATGAAGGCAACCGAGATCACCGACCACATGGTCGAGGCGATCGAATCCGGCAAGTATCAGTTCTTGCGCTGCAACTATCCTAACGGCGACATGGTCGGCCATACCGGCAACTATGAAGCAACTTTAATCGGTGTCGAATCCGTTGACCTGATGTTAAAGAGAATCATGGATGCCTGCGTCAAGATGGACTACACCCTGATCGTTACGGCAGACCACGGCAACTCCGATGAGATGTATGACAAGGGCTTCAACCCGGACGGCACACCGAAACCGAAGACTTCTCATTCACTGGCTGTTGTTCCGTTCGCGATCTACAACGGACCGGAAGGAACCAAGGTCAAGGAAGAAGGCGACTTCGGTCTGGCCAATGTGGCAGCGACAGTTGTCAAACTGCTGGGCTTAGAAGCACCGGAACAGTGGCTGGAATCCATCATTGAGTAATTCACAAAACAAAAAATGAAATGAAAGCAGGAGCGATCCTGCTTTTCATATGAATTCTTTTTCCTGTAAAATGAAATCGTAAGATAAAACAAGGAGGCGGGATATGCTTACGATCGAAAAGCTGGCAGAATACGGGGCAGATGTAAAGGCCGGTCTCAATCTGTGTATGAACTCTGAGGATTTTTACCTGCGGATGGTTTCTATGGTCGTTGCCGAACAATCATTTGCCGATTTAAAAAAGGCGATTGAAGAAAACGATCTGGATGCGGCTTTTCAGGCAGCCCATGCCTTGAAAGGCGTCACCGGAAACCTGTCTTTGACGCCGCTCTACAATAAGGTGGCGGAGATCACCGAACTGCTGCGGGCAAAGACGCAGATGGATTACAGTGAATTATTAAATGCCATCCTTTCGGAGAAGGAAAAACTGGAAAAACTGATCAATGATTAAAAAACGGAGTGATTTGATTCACTCCGTTTCTTCTTCCTCTTCGTATTCGTAGGAGATCTTGATGTTGCCGTATTCATCGGCAATTTCATCAAAGACATCCAGGACCTTCAAAGAGAATTTGTTGAGGTCGTCACAGTTCATGACGATGACCTGTGTATTGTCCAGATCGCATAGGCAATCATATAAGGCGTCGAGGTTTTCACCATAGTAGTCCGGGAAATCAAAGAGTTCCTTCAGATACTGGTGACCTCTGGCGTTGAGTTCCCTGATGTCCATGACGATCTTTTTTGCGGTCTCCTGCCGGTTTATATCGGCAAAGCCCAGAGAGATGTTGCCGTAGTCTTCGTTGACGTCGTTGAAGAGTCTTAAGATCGTGGCAGAGAAATCGCTCATGTCGCCATAGTTGGTGATCAATACTTCCGTATCATCCAGATAGGAGAGGTAGGCATAGAAGGAATCATAGTCGTCTCCTTCAAAGCGGGGATCGGAGAAGACTTCCCTGAGGTAGGCGAAGCCCTCTTCGTTGAGTTTTCTGATATCCAATATTCTTTTATTCATCAGGATCTCCATATAATAAGGTAAATGTCTTGTAGTGATCGTCCGTGTAGTAGATCAGGCCGTCGTTGGAATAAACGATTCGTTCTGCGTTGCGTTCGTAGCCGTCATAATCGATATCGCATTCCCAGTATTTTCTTCCTTCCTTTTCCGGCAGCTGTTTCTCGCGGTTGCCGTACGTATTGCCGCCGATCACGCAGGATTCGCACACATCCCAAAGGTTGTGTTTGGAAGCTTTATAGCCCAGGTTGGCTGCTTCTTTTTTAGTGACGTAGTTTTTCGGCAGTTTCCCATAGGTGTGGATATATAAGGCGACATCTTCTTTACTGCTGTAAACGCCGTCTTCTTTTATCTTTTCTTCGACAACCTCAACCGGATTTTCATCAACCGTGGCAGGCGTTTCGACCGGGGCCACAGAAGGAGACGGATCTGTCGTGACCGTATTCTTTCCTTTGCCGACGAGGAAACCGATGGAGAAAAACAGGATTGCCGTCAATATAAAGGCAATGAGGATTGGCTTACTGTTCCTTTTCATAACTTCATTATAACAAAGCTTGACGCAGATGCTTTTAGGGAAATGAAGATCCGATAGAAACCGTGCAAAGCAAAAGCTTTATAAACTATAATAAAAAAAGAAGGAAGATCTTAAGATCAGGTAAAAATATGAATAAAATCTTTTACTTTATTTTTCTGATATTGGCCGTAGGCTTGATTAGAGCGTTTGTCGCCGATCTTTTGACCGGTGTCTATCCGATTCTGGGGATTGCTTTGCTGGCTCTGCTTGCGTGCGGCTACGTCGCCAAACTGAAGAGGTAGCGATAGTGTTGGATAAACAGATTGAAAAACTCATTGAAAAAGAAGAATTGCGCCAAAGCCGCAATATTGAACTGATCGCATCGGAAAATTACTGTTCGGATGAGGTCAGGGAAGCGGTCGGCAGCTGCCTGACGAACAAATATGCGGAAGGCTATCCCGGCAAGCGCTATTACGGCGGCTGCGTCAATGTCGACGAGGTCGAGGAGCTGGCAAGGCAAAGAGCCTGCGAGCTGTTTCATGCCGAACACGCCAACGTACAGCCGCACTGCGGTTCTTCCGCCAATATGGCGGTCTACCGTGCCGTTTTGAAACAGGGCGATCGTCTTTTAGGCATGTCTTTGGATGCCGGCGGTCATCTGACCCATGGCTATCGCTTAAGCTTCTCGGGAAATGACTATGAGACTTTCAGCTATGGCGTCAATAAAGAAAGCGAGATGATCGACTATGATGAAGTCGAAAGGATCGCCAAAGAGGTGAAGCCGAAGATCATCGTGGCCGGCGCCAGTGCTTACGCCCGTTTCATTGATTACGAGCGTTTCCGTCAGATTGCCGATGCGGTCGGTGCTTACCTGATGGTCGATATGGCTCATGTGGCCGGTCTGGTGGCGGCAGGCCTTCATCCTTCACCGGTTCCATATGCGGATTTTGTGACGACAACTACTCACAAGACCTTGAGAGGTCCAAGAGGCGGCATGGTCCTTTGCAAGAAAGAATTCGCCAAGGCATTAGACAGGGCGGTATTCCCCGGCATTCAGGGCGGTCCTTTGTGCCATGTGATCGCCGGCAAGGCTGTCTGTTTCTATGAGGCGATGCAGGATGATTTCATCGAATACCAGAAACAGGTCGTCAAAAATGCCAAGGTCCTCTGTGAGACTTTGAAGGAAGAGGGTTTCCGCATCGTTTCCGGTTCGACCGACAACCATATGGTCTTAGTGGATGTCAAACATCCACTGGGTATTACCGGCAAGGCTCTGGAAGAAAAGCTTGATGAAGTCAACATCACCGTCAACAAGAATGCGATTCCTTTCGATGAAGAAAAACCGGCCTACACCAGCGGCATTCGTCTGGGAACGCCGGCGATGACCACCAGAGGCTTCAAGGAAGAAGAGTTTACTGAAGTAGCCAGGATCATTTCTTTGGTCGGTCATCATATTGATGATCCAGAAAGTATTGAAGAAGCGGCCGATAGAGTGAAGAAACTCATGGACCGCTTTGAAAGATAGAAGATAAAGGGGGAATAGAATGGGTATCCGTTTTGCAAAGTCGATCAAGATCGGCAACTATCTGCGGGTCAATTTCAACAAGAACGGTGTCAGCGCCACTTTAGGAAAGAAGGGCGCTTCCGTCAATATCGGCACCAAGGGTGCTTATCTCAATCTGTCGCCGGCAGCTGTGGGAGTCAACGGCACCGGTCTTTCCTACCGGCAGAAGATCTTTGGCCTGGGTTCCAATAAGAAGAAAACAACTTCCGTCAAGAAGAAGACCTATGTGGCAGCTTCCGATGCCAAGAAGCCTTCCAGCCTGAAAAAGGAAGAGCTGGTCAGGGAAGAAGTCCAGGCACTTCCGGTACAGGAAACCGTTGAAGAGATCAATGATGTCATGGATCCGGTGGAAGAATACGAAAAGAACCGTGAGGCGATCGTCAATCTGCACAAATACTCTGCGCCGGTCATGGATGAAAAAGAGTTCAAGGCGTATGTTGCTTCCGTGGAATCGGAAGCGAAGAAGGAACTGCTTTCCCTGGCAATGGAAGGGGATGAGGATGTCATTGAAAACATGGTCTCTTCTTTCATGAGCTCACTGGAACTGGCTTACGATGTCCGTGCCAACTATGAGCTGGAAGACACTGTTCTTTACGTTGACCTGGATCTGCCGGAGATCGAAGAACTGCCAAGGGAATACCCGGCTTACAACAACGGCAAGCTGGTGACCAGAAGAAAGACTTCGCAGGTCATCAAGGAAGAATATGCCCAGTCGGTCATGTCGATCGGCGCCTTTTTGACCAGCAGCTATTTCAACATCTCCCCGTACATCCAGACGGTTGTCATGTCGGGCTTTACGACGGTACGCGATAAAAACGGTGATCTGGTGGACCAGTATCTGTATTCGGTCAAATACACCAGAGATGTCTTTGAAAGAAGCGATCTGAGTCAAGTCAATGACCTCTATCAGTTCAATCTGCAGTTTGAAAACAGAATCAATCTGTCCGATAAATATGCGTTCAAGGCGATCAAGCCTTATGAGATGGAATCGGCACTTCAGACCAATGAACTGATCGATGATGCGCTTGCCGCTTTGAAGGAACTGGGTTACAAGCCGGCACAGCTGACTTCCATCAGGGAAAGACTGTCGGAATACCGTTACGAGAATTCTTCCGATTATCTTAGAGAGGGCCTGCGTCTTTTGAAGGAAGCCTGATAAAATAGAAGACAGAGCATAACGATCTTTCAATGAAAAACAAACTGCCTTTTTTGTCAGAAAAAAGTGATCTTTCTGCGGTCAGCGAGTCTGAACGCTGTTTCACTTTCCAAAAGGCAGGATACAAGCTCAGAAAAGCAGCGGCATCTTTCTTTGTGGTGCTTCTGCTTTTTTCTTTGGCCGGCTGCGGTGCTTCAGGGGAAGAAACGCCGCCAATCGAAAACAAAGAAAGTGTTTCGCCTGATCAGCACTACGAGGTGCCGGAATTTGCCGAAGCCGTCTTTAATGAAGAAGCGGCGGAATCGGGCAATGGCGCCTACATCGATGTTTCCAGTGTAGCGAAAGGCTATGTCGCGGTGAGCGCAAAATCCGACCGGCGTTTAAAGTTCATGGTGGTTACCGATGAGAAGTATTACTACGATCTGTCAAATGAAGGAGATGTATCGATCTTCCCTTTGCAGTCAGGCGATGGGGAATACATCTTCCGGGTCATGGAACATGTATCCGACAACAAGTATGCGGTCTTGTTTGAGACGATCGCCGATGTAAAGATGGATGATGAGTTTCAGCCTTACATACGAACCAACGACTACGCCAGCTATACGAAAGAATCGGACTGCGTGGTGATGGCCGGCGAGTTTGCGGCATCTTCCACGGATGCCTTGGACTACATCGGCAAGGTCTACAAGTATGTCTGTGAGAATGTGAAATACGACAAGGAAAAGGCGGAAACCGTGAAGTCGGGCTATCTGCCAAAACCGGATGAGACATTAAAGACCGGCAAGGGGATCTGTTTCGACTATGCCTCTTTGACTGCGTCAATGCTCAGGTCGCAAGGCATACCGACCAAGGTGATCTTCGGCTATGTGTCACCGGATGATCTGTATCACGCGTGGAATATGTTTTATACCAAGGAGACCGGCTGGGTCTCGGTGGAATTCAAGGTCAATGAAAAAGAATGGACCCGCATGGATCTGACTTTCTCGGCCAATGGATCGGATCAGAAGTTCATCGGCGATGGAAGCAATTATGCGGATGTCTACCAATATTAGGAGGGGAAATATGGCAAGAACGGAAAAACTGAGTTTCTTGGGGATCAGCGCTTTCACGGAAAGCATGGCTTCGATGCTGGAAGCGGGCATCGAAAACAGCGAAGCGATCTCCTTATTGAGACAGAAAGAAAAAAGCGGCGGTGCCCTCGATCAGGGCCTGCAGGTGATGGAAGGAAAGCTTTCAGAGGGTGCCTCTTTAAGCGAGGCGATGATCGAAAGCGGGATGTTCCCGGACTACGCCTTGGAGATGGTGAAAGCCGGCGAAGCGACCGGCAAGAGCGAAGATGTCCTGAAGCGTCTTTCCTCCTACTATGCCTCCCAGCATTCCTTAAAGGAAAAGATCCGTTCAACGATCGTCTATCCGCTGGCAATGATCGTATTGATCATCATTGTGCTTTTCCTGATGCTGAAGATGGTTTTGCCGGCATTCTCCAATGTCTATGAGACTTTGACCGGATCCTTATCGCAAAGCAGCTACAGCTATATCGAATACGCCTATCTGTTCTGCCGTATTGCTTTGGTGGTCATGGTTGTTCTGGTCGTGGCGGTCATTGCCGGATTCATCCTTTACCGCTGCGGTTTCAGAAAACAGGTCACCTCCGTTTTAAAGCTTCTGCCGGGAGCCAAAAACATCCTGGAAAACCTGGCCTTGTATCGCTTCACTTCAGCTTATGAAGTTTACCTCTCCAGCGGTTATATGCAGGATGATGCCCTGGATAAGGCGATGGCCATGGCAGAAGAGGAAAGTGTTGTCAATAAACTGAAACAGGTCAAGGCCAAAATGGCTGAGGGCCATGGTTTTGCGATGAGCGCCAATGATGCCTCGCTTTATGAACCGGTCTACGGCAGGATGCTGATACCGGCAGAAAAGAGCGGCAACAGCGAAGCTGCCTTGGCCAGACTTGTCGACTTGCTTTCGGAAAATGTCAAGACGACGTCCGACCGTCTGCTCAATTCCCTGGAATCCCTTCTTTCCGCCGTTTTGATGGTGACGGTGGCGATCGCTTTGCTTTGTGTCATGCTGCCTTTGATCGGCATCATGAATTCAATAGGTTAAACATATGTATCAGGACGGAAGTAAAAACATCTTAAGCAAGATCTTCATCGGTGCAGCCTTGTGCCTGCTTCTGTTTTTCACATACTCCTTTTTCCGCAACAGGGCAGGACAGGACCTCGATGATGAATCGATGACCGCCATCAAGGAGGCAATCGAAAAAGCCGCTTTGCAATGCTACGTGGTGGAAGGGGCTTACCCGATCAATCTGCAGTATCTGAAAGACAAGTACGGACTTGCCATCAACGAGAAGTCCTACTATGTTGTGTATCATGCATATGCGGAGAATCAGCTCCCGGATATCCGCATTGTCAGGAAGTGATTTTATGAACAGAAAAGAAAACGGAAATGAATTTTCATTATTGATCATGATGGCTTTCTTCATCCTGAGTTTTCTTTTGCTGGTGGTGTTTTCGACGGGAGTCTATCGAAGCATCGCTCTTTCGCAGGAACAGAGTTCTTTATCCCGTACCCTTTCTTCCTACCTGCATACTGCCTCCAAGGCAAATGAAGCCGGTATCTATTATGAGCAGAAGGAAGGCAAGACAGTTCTGGTCATACGGGATGAACTGGAGGGCTTTGGCAACCGCATCTATCTGAGTGAGGGCTATCTGGTCGAAGATTACGGCAGACTGGAAGATAAGCTCCACACCCAGAGTGCGACAAAGATCGCCGCCAATCAGACTTTCCTCATCGAAGAAGTCAATGAAGAGCTTTTGAAGATCACGACGGATGACGGCGAAGTGTTCATCAGCCGTATGGGAGGTGGACAATGATGAAGCGTGATTCCAGGAATCTGGGCATCGAGATCATCATTATTCTGGTGGCCTTCATCTTTTCGATCCTGATATTGAGCCGTTTCTTCGTCAATGCGAAAAACCGGTCTCTGGAGGCTGCACATCTTTCCGATGCGGTCACTTTGGCTTCCAACTGTGCCGATGTCTTTTTGGCTACGAAGGACCTGGAAGAACTCAATAAAGTACTGGCAGATAATAATGGAAACATCGAGGGGAAAACACTGACGGTCTGTTTCGATGAGAATCTGCGGCCGGCAAAAGAAGGTGCTTATCAGGCGAAGATCACATTGAGCGAAGAAAATGAATTCGCAAAAGCACAGATCGATATGTTTTACCTGGATGGGATGATCTATTCCATCCATACCGGAAGGAGTGTGACGCCATGAATACGGGCAGACTGAGACTGGGAATGCTGTCGATCCTCATGACAGTGATCGTCATCTGTATGAGTGTCCTTTCCCTTTTGTCCTATGCGACTTCTCTGGCGGATCTCAGATTGGCCAGACGCTACGCGGAGACCGTGCGTATCCGCTATGAACTGGAAGAAGAGGGCAGGGCTCTGCTGAAGGAGGGAAACACTGCTGATATAATGGAGACAGAAATACAAAAAGAAGGTTATGCCTTAAATATAAAAGCGGATGGAGATCTTTCGCTCTGGCGGATCCGCAGGATCTGGACAGAAGACGACAGTATCGATGAGCTTTGGAATGGAGACTAGGGATGAAGATTGAAGAGATTTTGAAAAACGCAATTCAGGCTGATGCCTCGGATATCTTTCTGATCGCCGGGCTTCCTTTGACCTACAAGTGCAACGGCAATCAGAACCGTGTCGGTGAAAAGCCTTTATATCCGGAGGATATCGAAGAGCTGGTCAAAGAGATCTATGTGATCGCCAAAAGGGAGACGACCAATCTGGACAAAAGGATCGACGATGATTTTTCCTTTGCCATCTCGGGCCTGGGACGTTTTCGTGTCAATGCCTTCCGGCAGCGCGGTTCTTTAGCGGCGGTCGTTCGGCTCATCCGCTTTGGCATCCCCGATCCTGTCAAGATGAATATTCCGGAGAGCGTTCTTTCTCTGGCGGACAATAAAAAAGGCCTTGTGCTGGTGACCGGTTCTGCCGGTTCGGGCAAGTCGACGACCCTGGCCTGCATGATCGACCGCATCAATAAAAACCGTTCCTGCCACATCATCACCATGGAGGATCCGATCGAATACGTCCATCGTCACGACCGTTCGATCGTGACCCAGAGGGAAGTCTTTATCGATACGCCGGGTTATCTGGATTCGCTTCGTTCCGCTTTGAGAGAAAGTCCGGATGTCATCCTGTTAGGCGAAATGAGGGACTACGAAACGATCTCGGCAGCGATCACCGCAGCAGAGACGGGAACCCTGCTGATATCGACCCTGCATACCAGTTCGGCGGTCAATACGATCACCAGGATCATCGATGTCTTCCCGGCTTCTCAGCAGCATCAGGTCAAGATTCAGCTCTCCCAGATCTTAAAGGGCATCGTCTGCCAGCAGCTGGTCAACGGGGTGAATGGAGAACTCTTACCGGCCTTTGAGGTCTTGAAGACCAATTCGGCCGTTCAGAATATGATCCGTGAAGACAAGCTCCATCAGCTCAATTCCGTCATGCAGTCATCGGCGGCAGAGGGCATGTTTACGATGGATTCCTATCTGCTGGATCTCTATAAGCAGGGAAAGATCTCCAAGGAAGATGCCTTGCTGTCCTGCGTCAACTACGAAGCTTTTGCAAAGAGGCTTTAATCAAAGAATAAAATGAGCACACGGCTTGAATGTCGTGTGCTCATTTTCTTATTGCGCTTTGACTTCGGCAGATCCCAATGGATTTCCTTCCAAGAAATTGCGGGCATTTTCCATCGTCTGTACGGCGATCGCCTGCATGGCTTCTCTGGTGAAGAATGCCTGATGGGAGGTCAGTACCAGCTGCGGGAACATCTGTAAACGGGCTGTGATCGAATGCGGCAGGGCCTCATCCGAACGGTCGGTATAGACGTTTTCATCTTCCCCTTCATAGACATCCAGAGCAACAGCCTGGAACTTCCCGGCCTTTAAGGCGGCGATCAGTGCTTCCGCATCGATCAGAGGTCCTCTGGCCGTGTTTACCAGCATGACGTGCTTCTTCATCTTGGCGATGGCTGCTTCATCAATGAGATGATAGGTTCCCCCTTCCCCCATGATAAGTGGTGCATGCAAAGAGATCAGATCGGCTTTGGCGAGCAGTTCGTCTTTGTCGACATAAGTGAGTAAGCCTTCCTCTTCCAGCTTTTTATTCGGATAGGCATCCCAGCCGATGACCCGCATGCCATAGCCTTTGGCGATCCTGGCGAAGCATTCGCCGATCTTTCCGGTGCCCATGACACCGCAGACCTTGTTATGTAAATCGACACCCAATAAGCCAGACAGGGCAAAGTTGTTTTCTCTCACCTTGCGGTCCGCCTTGTGCAGACGGCGGTTGGCTTCCTGCAAGATCGCCATGGCGTGTTCAGCTACCGCATATGGCGAGTAGGCAGGAACTCTGGCGACTTTGATGCCGTACTCCTCACAGGCCTTAAGATCGACATTATTGAAGCCGGCACAGCGTAAAAGGATCAGCCGGATGCCTGCGTTGTGCAGGATCTCGATGACTTCTCTTGGCGCTTCGTCGTTGACGAAGATGCATACGGCATCGTGTCCTTTGGATAAAGCGGCTGTTTCTGCAGTAAATCTTGATTCCAGATAGGTGATATCGACATTGTAGGTGCCCGGACCTTTTTCATCGGCCAGTTTGGAGAAAAACAGGCGGTCATAGTCCTTGGTGCCGTAGAAGGCGACCTTTAAGATGCCGGATTCACTCTTTTCAAAACAATCGGTGCAGACCAGCTTCTTTAGTTTTTCATAATATTCTTCCTCGTCCTCGCCTTCAATGGTGACTTCCAGGACATCGCCCTTTTTGGCATTCAGGGAGAGGATCTGCAGGACATCGTTGGCATTGGCACTTTTGGAATTGCAGGTG
>ONXX01000103.1 GCA_900321955.1 uncultured Bacillota bacterium
GGCATTGGCCAATTGGCCGCCTGCCAGATCCAAGGCCGGTTTCGCCGCATCCAGCTGGGCTTTGCCGTCCTTTAATTGACGATAGCTGGACGCCAGTTTCTTTGCGCCGGCGTCGGCTTCCTTCTGTTTCTCATCCAGTAAAGCCCTCGCCTCATCGAGCTGGGTCTTAGCTTTCGCCAGTTTTTCGGCATTTTCATCGATGGCCTTGTTCATCTTGCCAAGGACTGTCTCTTCACGGATCTTGGCTTGATTTTCAGAGATGTCTTCAATGCGCTCCTCTTTTTCTTTGATGCCGTCAAAATAGGAATCCTTAAAGGCATCGCGGCTTTGCGGATCTACAAAGCGGATCTCGATGGAGGAATAGCTGTTGTCAAAACCCTCTTCCCCATCGTTGAAGGCACCCTTGTTTAATAAGATGTAGTTATTGCCGGCATTATCCATCAGCTTGGCAATGTGGTCCGGATGGATACCGATGCCGCTGATCGTAAAGACATTCTGTTTCAGATATGGAGTTGGATCGGTGTAGACAATATCGCCGACCTTTAAACCCATCTTGCTGGCAAGTCCCTCTTCGACCAGACACTCGTTGTCCTTTGCCGGATACGTGCCTTGATAGATACGCGGAACATTGATCGTATCGTCCAGACTCAAAAGCGTCGCATTCCTGGACGTGCGGGCACTTTTGACTATTGTGGAATATGAATAGGTACCGACGGCCTTTTCAACGCCGTCGATCTTTTCTATTTCTTCAAGATTCTCTTTGGAAAAACGTAAGGTTGACAGGATCTGCACATCCCGATAACCGCTCTCCTTATAGAAACTGTTGAAGTTTTCTTTTAAGGAACCGGCGGTAAAGCGGATGCCTAAATAGGCGATCACCGCCAGCATGGCGATGACGATGATCGACAGCCACGAAACAAACTGCTTACGGATATTCCGCAGATGATCAATGATCTGTGTTTTCTTCATACTACCAGGACAGCTCCTGCGCATCTAACGGATGAAGGTTGCGCTTGATCGAAGCGATACGGCCATTGGAAACGCGAACCACGCGGTCGGCCATCTTGCCGATCTCCGGGTTGTGGGTAACCATCATGACGGTCGTATCGTTTTTCCGTACGATCTCCTGAATGACGGAAAGAACTTCACGGCTGGTATTGAGATCCAAGGCAGCTGTCGGCTCATCGGCCAGGATGAGCTTTGGATTCTTGACGATCGCTCTGGCGATGGAAACACGCTGCTGCTGACCACCGGAAAGCTGCGACGGATAGTTGTCTGCCCTCTCGCTTAAGCCGACCTTGGCAATCGCCTCTTCCGGTGTGATCGGATCCTTGGCGATCTCGGAAATGAAACGCACATTTTCAATGGCGGAAAGGTTAGGCATCAGGTTATAGGACTGGAATATGAAACCGACATACTCTCTGCGGAATGCCGTCAAAGATGCATCGTCAGGATGGGAATAATCCTTGCCTTCAATGGTCAAAGTACCGGAGGTCAGATAGTCCATGCCGCCGATGATGTTCATCATCGTCGACTTGCCGCAGCCCGATTCACCCAGGACCACCACAAATTCATGTTCATAGACATCGAGGTTGATGCCCTTCAAAACCTGAAGGACGCCATCGCCAGACGGATATTCTTTAGTGATATCGCGAAGAGAACATAAGACCTTCTTGTCTTCATCCAGATCGACATCCAGGCCCTTTTCATCAATCGTGAAAGCGGCCAGGTTGGCCATGTGCTCACACAGTTCCAGTTCTTCGTCCGTATAAAGCTGACCATCATTCTTATTGATGATCTCGATACAGCCGATGGTTTCCCGGTTGTTGTTTAACGGGACACAGATCATCGTCTTGGTCTTGAAACCCTGATCGTCAAAGACGGTAGGCTCAAAACGCGGATCGGTCTCTGCATCGGTGATGACGATGGATTTGCCGGTCGATGTGACAACACCTTCAATGCCCATACCCTTTTCGATACTGGTATTGGAGATGTCACTTGGTCCGATATGAAAAATGCTGTGCAAACGATCGCTCTTGCGGTCCAGATACCAAACGACACCGGCTTTGGATTCCAGTGTTTTTACGATTGTTTGTAAGGCCAGGGAAAGCGCTTCATCAAGATCATCGACATTGAGCAGCTGTTCCATGATCTCATAGGTCGCCTTTGTGTATTTCTGATTTTTTTCCATATTCTCTTCCTTGAAGAATTTACCTTTCATTTTTAATTATACGATTCAAAGCCCCTAAAATTAAAAAAACCATCGAAACGATGGTCAATCTTCGTAAGTTGAGCAGCCCAGCATGTCCTCGTAGAAACGGTATGGCACATACAGGGATCCTCTTCCGGTGCCTAAGGAGATACCCGGCTTGGTGGCCCCATGGAAATCGGAACCGCCGCTTTGTTTCAAGCCAAACTCCTTCGCCAGCGATTCGGCTGTCCGGGTCATTTCCTCATCAAACTCGGTATAGTGTGTCTCAATGGCATCTAATCCCGCATCCTTGCCCAAAGGCAAGAACTCCCGCATTTCGTTGTAGGTCAGGTTCAAAAGCGGATGGGCCATGATGGCCGTAGCACCGAAGACCTTGATAAAGCGGATAGCCGCAATGGTCTGTAAGCGCTTGGCCGGCACATAGAAACCCTTGCCTTCCTTCAATAATTCATCAAAGGCCTGCGAGACACTCTCCACATAGCCTTTTGCCACCAATACTCTGGCGATATGGGCACGGTTGAATTCCGCCGCATCGGTCAAGGCGGCACACTCTTCAAAGCTGACCTCATAACCGGCATTATTCAGATTCTTGATCAAAGTCTCATTGGAATTTCGCTTGGCGATATGCATGAGTTCGACAAAGTCTTCGACTTCCGACCAGTACTTCTCTTTGAAGAATAAACCGACGACATGGATTTCCTTGCCCTTCCATTCGGTTGATAATTCGCAGCCCGGAACGGTAATGACGCCGGAATCCTTGCCTGCCTCCATGAATTCCTTGAGGCCGGCAGAAGTGTTGTGATCGGTCAAAGCCAGTGCCGAAAGGCCTTGCTGCTTGGCAAGCTGTACCAGTTCAGTCGGTGTCAGAGTTCCATCGGAAAAGGTGGAATGGCAATGCAGATCAACACGTTTATCCATACTTTTATATCATAGCGCTTTTTTTCTTTTGCGGAAAATCCTTCCTACCTTTTTGCCAGAATGCTCCAAACGCCATAGACCAGTAAACCAAACAAAACGGCCACCAGGACAAATGAGATCAGATCAAAAGAAAGACGTATGGAATCGTTTTGTCCCTGCATCATCGCATAGACGTGGACCAAAGATAGACCCAAACCTCTTTGAATGGTGATCTCACCGCCGTAAACGGTCTTTGCCAACATGAGAAAGCCGTTTTTCTGATAATAAAGGTAATTCGCAAGTAATGCGCACGATGAAAGACAAATACCGGCAAACAATGAAATCAAAATCCTTTTCATACCATCATTGTATAATTGAATTATGAATGCATACCAGACATATTATCCAAGACCATTACTAAAAAGAGACTCTTTCTTTTCTCTTTGCGGCACATGGAAACTCAATAATCAGGACATCGAAGTCCCCTTCCCGCCGGAATCCGATCTTTCCGGCTATAAAGGTCCTCTTGGAACTCTGAATTATGAGAAACACTTCACTTTGCCGGACAGTTTTCAAAAGGAAAACGAGAAAGTCATCTTGCATTTTGAAGCCGTTGACCAGTTTTGCGACGTCTATCTCAACGACACTTTCCTCATGCATCATGAAGGCGGCTATCTGCCCTTCTCTTGCGATATCAGTGAGCTGTTAAAAGAAGAAAACACCTTAAAGGTTATTGCCGTTGATGATCTTGATCTGTTTTATCCCTATGGCAAACAATCCGTCAAGCCATCCGGCATGTGGTATACCCCAGTTTCCGGCATCTGGCAAAGCGTCTGGATCGAAAGCTACGACAAAAACGGCATCGATGATCTCAAGATCGAAACCGATGATTGCACATTGAAACTTTCCATCGCATCTTCCGCAAGTTCGTTCAAAGTCCGCTTCAACGACTTTGAAAAAGTCTTTACAGAGAAAGAGATTTCGATTGACGTTCCTAGTCCTCATCTCTGGAGCACAGAGGATCCTTACCTCTATGATTTAACGATCGAAACCAAGAACGATGTCGTCACATCCTACTTTGCCCTGCGCAAGATCGAAAGCAAACTCGTCAACGGCCATCAGCGTCTCTTCTTAAATGACAAGCCGCTGTTTTTAAGCGGCTTGCTCGACCAGGGCTACTTCAAGGAAGGCATCTTCTTGCCCAAAGACCCTGAGGAATACGAAAAAGACATCCTTTCAATCAAAGCGATGGGCTTCAATTGTCTGCGCAAGCATATCAAGATCGAAGCGGAAGCCTTCTACTACTATTGCGACAAGCACGGCATTCTGGTGATGCAGGACATGGTCAACAGCGGTCCCTATCGCTTCTTCAGGGATACGATTTTGCCAACCATCGGCTTTACCTCGATTTCCTGCAAGATTGAAGATCAAAAGCGCTATGACTTCTTCCTTCAGCATTCCCTGAACTCCATCGAACACCTGAAATCCCACCCTTGCATTTTTGCCTACACCATCTACAACGAAGGCTGGGGCCAGCAGGACGCATCGAAGACCTACGACATTCTAAAGAAAGCCGATCCGAAGCGCCTCTTTGATTCCACCTCCGGCTGGTTCTTTGACGATCATTCCGACTTTGATTCCTACCACATTTACTTCAGAAACAAGGTCCTCAAGGGAAGAGACAAGCTCTTGCTGTTATCTGAATGCGGCGGTTTCATACGGCAGCTGGAAGAAACCAAGAAAGCCGTCTGGGGTTATGGCAAGGCCAACAGTGAAAAAGAGCTGACCGACAAGATCATCGAGATGCACGAAAAGATTGTCCTTCCTTCGATTG
>ONXX01000198.1 GCA_900321955.1 uncultured Bacillota bacterium
GGCTGTCAAAGACCTTGACCTTGCCGTCAAATTCCTGCGCTGCAAGCATGGCACTCTGCATGGAGCCGGAAACACCGGAGGAGATCGAAAGATAGACCGCTTCGCTTCCATCGGCGATTTCTTCCTTGAAAACTTCCGAATAGCGATACGGTGAGATCTGGGAGGTCTTTGGCAGTTCCTCTTCGTTTTCCAGACGGCGGTAGAATTCTTCGTTGCTCATATCGACGCCGTCAAAGTATTCGCCATCGGAAAAGCGAAACTGCAAAGGAATGATCCGCACGCCCAGCTTCTTCGCATAGTCCTGCGAAATGTCGCTGGCGGAATCGGAAATGATTTTTACACTCATACTATCTACCTCCTAGATATACACGCGCTGTATCAGCAGCATATACAAGATCGTCGCCGAGACGATCGTCAATGTTGAATTGTGCTGCCACTTCTGTAATAAGACGGCATAGATGCCGGCAATCAATTCCGGTAAACAGGCATTGATGCTGGAAAAGTCGGTGTCTCTGAAACAGAACACCACCAGCATCGCCATCGTGCAATATGGCAAGACCTTGCCCAGATACATGATGAAGGCCGGCCGTTTTTTCGAAAACAGAATGAACGGCAGAAAGCGGATGGCAATGGTGGTCAAAGACATGATGGCGATCAGAATATAGCTATGCATGATGACCTACCTTTCTCACGATAAACAAGATGACGATGATCAACGCCATCGACGGGATCAGAAAATTGTCCCGACCGAAATAGATCAGGCAGGCGATCGAAGCGATGAAGGACAGGATGACCGGTGTGTGATCCTTGTTTTTCTCCCACTGGTCGATGACGACGACGATGAATAAGACTGTCATTGAAAATTCAATGCCACGAAAATCAAACGGCAGGACATCGCCTAAGATACTACCTAAGACGCAGCCCGTGATCCAGTAACAGTGATTGAACAAAGACAGATAGAAATAGTAATCTTCTTTATTTAACCCGCTCATCTTACGGTTGCAGACAATCGAAAAGGTCTCATCGGTCAGTGCGAAGATGTCATAGAGCTTGTGCTTTTTTAAATCCTTATATTTATCCAGCATCCCGATCCCATAGAAGAGATGGCGGATGTTGACCATGATCGTCATGATGAAGACCGTCAGATAGGAGGCCGCTGAGGCTAAAAGCTCCACGCCCACGTATTGCATCGAACCGGCGTAAATGAAAACAGCCATCAGAAAGCTGTGTAAGAGGCCAAAGCCTTTGGTGTCCATCAGCACGCCAAAACCGATCCCCAAGACCAGGTAACCGGGAAGGATGACGAGCGAATCGCGAAGTGCGGTTTTAATCGACGGTCTCATTTCTTCTACTATTATAATTCAAAGGCGAAATTATGGCTTTTTAACGCAGTTTTTCATTGATGTAATATGTAAATCATATTATATTTTTATTGTTGCCTATGAATAAATATCAGATATTTACAGACGCTACCGCCGACCTCAACGAAGAACTGATGAAAGGTCTTCCTGAAGTCAAGATCATTCCGATGGAGATCCGCATCGATCAGACTCCTTACATCTACGGGCCGGGCGGCAATATCGATCATGAGCTGTTCTATTCGATCCTCGACACGCAAAAGGAAGTCATGACCTCCGGCATCAACCCTGAAGTCTACGAGTCCTATTTTGAGGAAGCTCTGAAGGAAGGAAAGGATGTCTTATACATCTGCTTCACCTCCGGCTTGTCTTCCACCTACAACACGGCTCGCATCATCGTCAGGGAACTGGATGAAAAGTATCCGGATCGCAAGATCTACTGCCTGAATTCCTACTGTGCCTCCATTGGTGAAGCCTTCATCGTCTATGAAGCGGCCAAGCGCCAGGCAGAAGGCATGGACTTTGATGAACTGATCGACTACATCCACAACGAGCGCTTCAACGTCTCCCACTGGTTTACCCTGGATAATTTCGATTACCTTCTCAAAGGCGGACGCATCTCGCCGGCTGCTGCCGCGATCGCTTCAGCCTTGCAGATCAAGCCGTTGCTCAGTGTGGATGAAGAAGGGAAACTTTATGTCCCTGCCAAGACCAGAGGCAGAAAGTCTTCGATCGCCACGATCCTGAAGAAGATCGACAGCGACTGGAAACCGGAAAAAGACAAGACGATCATCGTCGGCCACGGCAACTGCCCGGAAGAAGCTGAAGCGATGAAGGAAAAGATCCTGACTCACCATCCGGAAGCGACCGTATATATCATGCGGGTCGGACCGGTCATCGGCTGTCATACCGGACCAAGCATCCTGGCTGCCGTATTCTATCGCTAAACAACCGCGCAAGCGGTTTTTTTGTACCCCCATTGATTTCCCCTTTCTGCAAAAAGGCATTATGATGAAAGAAGAAATAGGAGTAAGCACAATGAAAAAGATCGGATTTATCGGGACCGGCTACATGGGCGGTGCCCTTGCCACAGCCGCTTCCAAAAGCGGACT
>ONXX01000092.1 GCA_900321955.1 uncultured Bacillota bacterium
CCACACTTATCCTTAATCATTTTAGTAAGATACCGGAGTGTTGTTTCAGACTCAACTCGCGTAAACGAATGTGAATGATAAGGGAGAGGCTGACAGTTTTATTTACGGAAGCTTAAGTTCCAAAAAGCCCACGTCAGGCCGTATTACTGACTCCCTTATCATAAAACAAGTGCAGCAGGTCAGTCATCTGATAGAGACTATACCGACTACACTTTATAGCGTACTAAAAAAGCCCCTGTCTGCAGGGGCATATAACGCTTATACGAATTCGGTATCGATGTTGACCTGGATATTTTTATCCGGATAGATCGATTTGAGATAGGCTTCAAACTGTCTGGTGATCGCTTCACGATCCACCTCGTAATCGATAACCAGATCGCAATAGATTGTATTGATCCGCTTATCGGAATAGATCGCATGATAGCTCTTGATGTGTTCATTGTTTCGAACAAAGTCCGCGATCTCCTTCCTGAGCTTTTTGGAATCCGCGGAATCATTATCGACGGCATAGATACCAAAGACCATCGCGACATGATTCTTTTCTAAGAGCCTTATCTGCAAAGGCCTTAAGAATTCATAGACATCACCAACAGAAGACTTGTGATCCAGTTCGACGTTGCAGGAACCGGTATAGGCATCCGGCCCGTAATTGTGAAGCACCATATCGACAGCGTTGATGATTCCTTCTGTGCCTCGGATCTCCTTATAAAGTTCTTTTACCAGTTCTTCATCTGCCGGCTGGCCAAGCAGTTCGGCCACTGTATCCTTCATGATGTCATATCCGGCTTTTACGATCAGATAGGAAGTAAACAGACCGGCATAGGCATCAATGGAAATATTGCCAAGCAGATAGACCAGGGAAGAGATGATCGTGACAACGGAAACAAACGAATCGTTGCGGCAATCGACGCCGACAGCTTCCAGAGACTGCGAACCGACTCTTTTTCCGGTCTTGATCGTGTAGACACCGAGGAAGTATTTGATGATCGCCGAGATGGCAACCACGGCCAGAGAAACATAAGAAACATTGAGCTTCTCCGGGTTAAAGATCAGCTTGATCGAATTTAACATCATTTCGGCACCGCCGACCAGAATAAAGGAAGCGATGACCATGTTGGTCAGATACTCAATACGGCCGTAACCAAACGGATGTTTTGCGTCAGGAGCTTTTGCGGCCAGTTTCGTACCGACCAGAGTCAATATGGAAGACAAGGCATCGGTTGCGTTGTTCACACCTTCGGACACAATGGCAATCGAAGATGCCAGCAAGCCGACGACGACTTTCATCAAAGCAACAAAGAGATTGACGATCACGCTTAAGATCGAAGTTGCCGATACGACGCCTTCTCTGCTGTTCGGATCCAGTTTAAAGAGTTTGTATATCAAAGCCATATTCAAAAAATTCTCCTAAAAGATATTATAAAGCCCTGCATGACGCAGGGCTATAAAAGTGATTATCTTTCTTTCCGATTAAGCTTTGAAGAGAGAATGCAGGTTGCAATACGCATAGACCGCTTCCACTGCATCGCCCTCCAGCAAGGCAAAGACTGCCTTTGGTTCATCTCCCGGATGTAAGGTGATGCGCTGGTTTCCTCTCTTGGTCTGAACGGCGATCCATTCGATGTAGTGTTCTTCGCTCATCGGATGGGCGACTTCACCGACACAGACAAACAGCTTGCCGTCTCTCACTTCATAGACCGGAACGTGCTTTTCCGCAGCACCGTCTGACGTATTGGCTATGATCTCTTCCATAGGTTCACCGCAGCACATGATCGGGCAGCCTTTTTTCTTAACCATGGCTACCATCTGGCCGCATTTTTTACAGCGATAGAATCTCATTTCCATAAATTTTTCCTCCTCATCATTATGGCTTGTTTAGAAACTGTGACCGCCGCCGCCACCGGAAGATCCGCCGCCGCCTCCTCCGCCGCCACCGGAAAAGCCGCCACCGGAAGAACCGCCGGAAGAAGAGCTGTACTGAACGTGCCGCGTTTTGTTGCGGGAGGTCACTCTTTTAGACAGAATATAGGCCCCGACCGTTGTCGTCAAAGCCGGGACAGAACGAGCAATAATTGTCTCGTCGTTGCTTCTCTGATAAGTCAAAAATATAAAATTGATCAATAATGCCAAAACACAGGCGATCAGCGCATTGGAGATGTATTTCATCGGCTGCGCGATCGCGCCGCCTTTCAGTAAGATCAACGCCTGATCAAAAGCACTTAAAGCACAATTGTAATAATCACCGTCTTTGGCATAACGATAGATATTGTCGGTAATCGTATAGGCATAAGCCTTGTCGATCACTCTGTAGATCGCCCCATCGCAGAAGATCCAGATGTTTCTTCTGCCCATGTCGATCATAAACAGCATGCCGCTTTCCCTACCGAAATAGGAACGGTAGACCTTCTCGGCATAGGAACCGGTATCTTCATACTGGTAAACCGTGACAAAAGCCACGTTGCCGTATTCCGCTACCTGCGACATCTTTTCTTTCAGGTTCTTTTCTTCACTTTCGGTCAGAAGATCCTGTTCATCATCGATGATGACTTTGTATTCCCCTTGACAAGAGACGCTTGCCAGAGCTGTTTCACTGGCCAGCAGCATCAGAAGGATGAGAATCAGTACTTTCATCAGTTTACGCACGGTCATCACCTCCCTTACGGCTGTAGAAAGAAGGCAAAGGCCTTGTGGAAGTCTCGTTATAGCGAAGGATCAGATCGATGCTCATGGCGCTGGCCGCAACCAGACAGATCAAAGAACCGAGGTAGTACCACCAGTCTTCGACCGGCTGTAAATAAGCGACCATAAAGGCATAGACAACCGAGCCCATTCCCAGAATACACACCAGAATGGAACGCTTGTTTTTCAGATATCTGGCTACATTGATCTGACGTACAAAGCGGATGCTTTGAAGGATCAGAATGATAAACGTCAAAGCAAGTGCTCCCATCTGAGATACGGCAATATCATAAAAACTGCCGGCAAACATAAAGACAATGAAAGCCAGGACAAAGCACAGCCCCATCATGACAGCAGAAAAGTCAAAGGAGGTATTCATTACTCTTTTTCTCAGACGATTCCGTTTCTTTTCCGACATCGGCAGTTCTTTTTCTTCACTTAACAGGTAGCCCTTGTCAAAGACATGATTTTCCCGGTTGCGGATCTGCTTGAGTTCGCTGTAATAGCGCCTTCCCACCAGGTATACCAGCAAAGCGGAAAACCAGATGACAAAACGCGATGTGACCGAAACAAACAGACTCAAAAGGACAAACAAGAGGGCAGCCCCGATCGCCGTGTAGATGGAAAAGACATTGAGATCAGCCGGCAGGTCAATGTGGATCTTGCCGCTTTGGCCATTGACGACCGCATAAGCGACCCGGTCATTCTTCCTCCAGGTCAGAAACCATACCGGCAGATAGATCGCCTCTTCATTGCCATATTCGGCCTGCAGGAATTCCTGCAGTTTTTTCGGCTTTTTCGGCAAATCAAGGCTCATGCCGCCGAGCTTGTTTTTCAAAGAGTCGACCGCCAGCTTGCTGGCCTTCTCCAGAACCTCCTCTTCATAGAGTCTGGCATCCACGTTTGGCGAATCGGCATACATGCCGGCCAGATAGCCCGGATGATAGTTCTTGATATTGCTCTTTGCGAAAGGTGCGATGTGTTCGGCAATCGTATCATCAAAATTTCTTGAGGCATCGAAAGGAACCCCGTAGGTCGTTTCATCCAGCTGGGCCGTGACATCATAGTCTTCATCGTAGTCATAATTGCCCTTGGTGTAATGTCTGTGTCCGCTTATCTTGAAAGGATCCTCTCTGAAGCGGATATTGTACATCCAGTAAGGGATATAGAAAGGACGGAACCGTTCGATAAACTGCGGATCCTTGAACTCTTTCGGGACATAGTTCTTGCCTTTCACTTCCTTCTCGTAGATCTTCTTGCATTCTTCTTTAGAGATGCGGAACGGCATGATGTATTTCGGTTTTTTGACACCGGTCAGTTCCCCTTCCAGGATCTGTTCACTGCCGCAGTAGCTGCAATAGGAGACTGCTTCATCATTTGCGCTGATCAGTTCGGCACCGCAGTTCTGACAGATATACATCTTTCCGCCCTCAATCACGTCTTCTTCGGCACTGTTGTCTCCCTCGTACTCTTCCGGTTTAAAAACACTTTCACAGTTGCGGCATTTCAGTTTCTGTGACGGAATATCAAAATACAAGGTTCCGTTGCAATTGGGACATTTCATCTTTCGCTCCTCCTTTCCTTATTAAAGATCGGGATCGATCTGATTATCTGTTTTTCTTTACAATCTTATTCTACCAAAGAAACAAAGAAAAAAGGCTCTTACGAGCCATTGCTTTCAAAATGGTGGACACTAAGGGACTCGAACCCCTGACCCCCTCCACGTCAAGGAGGTGCTCTCCCAACTGAGCTAAGTGTCCGGATACCTTATTAATTATATACTAAACCTTTCATCTTTCCAAACATTTTTTACTTTTTTTGAAAAGATGGATGAGATCCCTCAATTTCCCCTTTCCTGACGGATCCGCCTGTAGCGGATAAACCAGATCGGCAGCTGTATCAGCAAAGCCAGCATCCAGCTCAACGGGAAACAGCTGTACAAAGCCACCGGCGTATGGTGAAGGGCAAAATAGGTATACAGATAAACCAGACGAAAACCGCAGACGCCAAACAGAGTAATCAGCGTCGGAAGATAAATGAGACCCATTCCCCTGATTGAATTCACGATCACATCCAGAAGACCATTCAGGAAAAGGAAGAAAGTCACGCAGCTTAGACGGTACATGCCCAAAGAGATGATCTCCTCTTCCCTTGTCAGCAAGCCAAGCAGAAACGGTCCGTTCAAAAGAATGAAGGAACCGATCGCAAAAGCACCGATGCCGCAGATGAAGAAGGTCATCCAGGTCACTTTCCTGATCTTTTCGTATTCCTTTGCCCCATAGTAGCGGGAATTGAACGTCAGCGATGTCAAAGGAAAGGCGTCGACAAAGACGTAGACATATTCTTCGATGGCATTGGCAGCCGTATTGGCCGCCACGAAGGCGGAACCAAAGGAGTTGATGCCCGACTGAATGACGATATTGCTGAAAGAAAAGAGCTGATTCTGCAATGCTGAAGGGATGCCATAACTCAAAATCTTCAAAGCCAGGTGATAATCAAAAAGGCCGGGATCCAAAGACAAGGCTATGACACCTTCTTCCCTTAAAAGGCGCCGCAGGATCAAAAAAGCAGAAAAACATTGAGAGATCACCGTCGAAACAGCAGCTCCGGCAATACCCAGATGCGCAAAAGCCACAAAGATCAGATTCAGCACCACATTCAAAAGACCGGACAGGCCAAGGTACAATGTCGGATCCTTGGTGTTGCCACTGGAACGCAGAATGGAAGAGCCGAAATGATACAGGCTGATCGCCGGACA